>JAJZDF010000199.1 GCA_021828715.1 Thermoplasmata archaeon | reverse complement strand
CCGGGGGGGCCGGCGCCGCGCGCGCGGCCTGGGGAGTGGGGGTCCCCTCGCCGACCGGGTCCGAGGACGCGCGGGGGGCGGAGCCCGGGCCCCACCGATCCCCCGGAGGAGCTCGAGGACCACCGCCGCATTGCTATGGAGGGCGTCGCGGGCGCCGAAGAGGAGGGTGACCGTCCGGTGTCTTCCTTCCTCGGCCAGGAGTTCGAGGGCGGCACGGTGGGGGGCGAGTTCCCGGCGATACCGTGCGCGGAACTCGGGATAGCGGGCCGGGTCGTGGGCGAACCAGCGTCGGAGCTCCGGGCTGGGCGCGAGCTCCTTCGCCCAGCGGTCGATCCGGGCTGCCTCCTTCGTCAGCCCCCGGGGCCAGAGCCGGTCGAGGAGCAGGCGGGTTCCGTCCTCGGGGCCGGGCCGTTCGTAGACGCGCTTCGCCCGCATCATCGTCGTGCGCCTCGGAGGTCCCGCCGGCCGGTGTCGTCCGCGGCGGATTCGACGGCGACCGGGGCAGTTGCCAAGGCTAAATGAGATCGAGGGCCACCCTTCCGTGCCACGGGGCGCGGAGGGGATCCGCCCCGATGGGTCGTGTCGGCAGGGAGGTAGGAAGACGCTCGGCCCGGCGCCCCGCCACCGCCCTTCCTCGCCGACTGAGCCGGTTTCCCCCCTCTCCGCCGCCGTGCCGGGACCCCGCCCTCCCGGACCGCTGAGCCCGTCGCACGGGACGGTGCGAGAGGGCACGGCGACCGACCCCGGCGTCCCGCCCGGTCCCAGCGTCGGGCCCGGCGAGCCGGAGCGGCTCCGGATCGCATTCTTTACCGACTCGTTCGTCCCGACCCACGACGGGGTCGCGAACGAGACCGACTCCGTGGCGCGGGCGCTCGTAGGCCTGGGGCACGAGGTGACGGTCTTCACCGTGCGCACCCCGGGAACACTGCGGAACGAGCGGAGGGAGGACGGGGTCCGGGTCCGCCGCTACGTCGGGGTGCCGGCGCCCGGATACCCCCAGTACCGTATCGCCCTCTTCCCGTGGGGGGCGGCGTTCGCCGCCCGGGGCCGCTTCGACGTAGTCCATGTCCACACGCCCGGGTTCGTGGGTCTCGCTGGCTGGCTCGCCGGCCGCGGCGCGAAGCTTCCGCTCCTCGCCACCTACCACACCGACCTCGCCGAGTTGCTCCGGGGCGCCGGGCGGCACCGCGGCTCCCGGGCGTTCTTCCGGGCGTGGGGGCGGTTCGGCGTCGACCTCTGCCGCACGGCCCAGCTGGCCACGGCACCGACCGACGCGGGCGCGGCGGCGCTCGCCCCTCGGCCCGGTGCCCGTACCTCGGCGCCGGTCTGGGTGGTCGAGAACGGGGTCGAGCCCGAGAGGTTCCGTCCGGGGATCACGGCGCCCGACTGGGGCGCCCGTCTCGCACCCTCGCGCCCCCCGTTCGTTCTCTTCCTCGGACGCCTGACACGCGACAAAGGGGTCCACCGGTTCTTGGACGCCGTGGATCGTCTCGATCTGGGGCCCCCATGGACGGCGCTGATCGGAGGCGACGGGCCGCAGCGCGGCGCCGTCGAGAACCACATCGCCGCTCGGCGCGGGCGGATCTCCCACCTCCGATACCTCGGCCCGGTCGCCGAATCCGAAAAGCCGGCGTTGCTCGCGCAGAGCTCGATCTTCGTCCTGCCGTCCCTCTCCGACACCTCGTCGGTCGCCCTCCTCGAGGCGATGGCCGCCGGCGCGGTGGGCGTGGTGACGACACGGGGCGGGCCCGGCGAGATCGCCCGGCGGTCGGGGTGCGGCCTCGTTGTCGATCCGGAGGACGCGGGGGCGATCGCCGCGGCGATCCAGCGCCTCCTGCGGGACCCGGCCGAGGCCTCAGACCACGCCCGCCGCGGTCGGGCATGGGTCGTGGAGGAGGCGTCGTCCGTTCGGACGGCGCGGGGATACCTTCACGGGTACCGCCGTATCCTCCGCCCGGGAACCCCCCGCTGAGCCTCCCGCTCCACCGCGGAGCGCGCGGGCCGCCCCGAGTCGACGGGGCCGGGCGCGTCTCTCCCGCGGCAAATCCCTGCCCGCCGGAAGGGCCTATCTCGGGCGGGGCCCTAGGGGGCCGTGCCGCTCTCGGGAACGAGCCGGGCCTACCTGGCCGCCTCCCTCGCCGATCTAGTCGTGGCGTGCGCGCTCCTGCTACTCAACCCGGTGACCGGCGTCCTGACGGGCCACTGGGACGCGTTCCTCTGGCTCGTGTTGGTCGGATTCGTGGGAAGCGCGACCGCCGGTTTCTCGCTCCATCTCTTCCCGACCCTCGTCGGACGGCCGATGCGGGCGAGCCGGATCGGCGCGGCGGCGTTCGTCCTGACAGAAGGGTCCGCGGCGCTCGGGGCCGGTGCCTTGTTCGACGTCGTCGGGGGCCCGGTGAGCGTCTGGGGGTTCCGCGCAGCCGCCGTCCTCTTCCTGGTCGCGACGGGACTCGTGGTCGTGCAGTTCGCCCGCCTTCCCCGCCGGCCGGGGGTCGGGCCCGCCGCCGACCCGC
>JAJZDF010000198.1 GCA_021828715.1 Thermoplasmata archaeon | reverse complement strand
AGGTCGAGGCGGTGACCCGCGCGGCGAAGGTCGAGGCGTTCAGCTCGTGGTCGGCGTGGAGGATGAGGGCGACGTCGAGGCCGCGCGTCTCGAGCTCGCTCGGCTCGCGGCCCAGCAGGGCGTAGAGCAGGTAGGCCGCCGCCGAGAGGTCGGGGCGGGGGTCGGGGGCCGGTCGGCCCCGCCGACGGGCGTGGAAGGTGCCGAGGATCGTCGGGATCACGGCGGTCAGGCGTTGGGCGCCGCCGATCGAGCTCGGGCCGGGCCGGGTCTCGTCCGGCTCGTAGAGCGCGAGCTCGCTGACCGCGCACCGGAGGACGTCCATCGGATGCGCGGACGTCGGGAACTCCGCGAGGCGCTCCGCGAACGGCTCCGGCAACACCCGGAGCGACGCCAGCCGGGCCCGAAGCTCCTGGAGCTGGGCGGTCGTCGGCAGTCGGCCGTACCAGAGCAGGTAGGCGACCTCCTCGAACGTCGCGCTCTTCGCCAGGTCCCGGATGTCGTAGCCGTGGTAGATGAGGCGTCCCTGCCGGCCGTCGATGAAGCAGATCCGGGACTCGAGGGCAACGACGTCTTCGAGCCCGCGCTGGACCTCGGTGGTATCGACCATGGTGCTCGCTTCCGGACGGGGAGACCGCCGGCGGGTTAAGGGGCTTACTCGGGGGCCGCCCCGCTCCCGGGGTTCCCGGTGGCCGACGGCCCGATCCGGAGCTCCCGCTCGTGCCGCCGACGCTGGTAGGCGACGCTGGCGGCCGTCCAGAGCGGCAACGAGACGAGCAGGGCGCCGCCGCTGACGAGGAATACGAGGCGGAAGCTGCCGAACGTCGAGAGGAGCCCGGAGAGGGCCGCCCCGGCGACCGCCGCGACCCCCCCGAGCGCGCTGTTGACCCCGAGCAGGCTGCCGGCGTCGCGGCCCTCGAGTCCCCGGAACAGGATGAGCGAGCTCGCGGTCGTATAGACGGCGATGGCCGCTCCCAGGACCCCGAAGACGATCACGTTCGCGGAGAAGGCGCCGGCCCGGTCGAAGAGAAAGAATGTGAAGCCCGCCGTCGCGAGGTACCCGAGGGAGCGGAGGTACGACGCCCGCTGGACGATCCGGTCCGGCCCGAAGCGGGCGCAGAGCCCGCCGGAGGCCGGGTAGACCAGCGTCTGGGCGAAGTTGTTCGAGAGGTTGACGAGGAAGATCGACGAGGCGGCGAGGCCCGCCCCGTAGAGGTACGGGGTGTAGGAGATGTTGTACAGGTTGGACGCGAGGTTGAACAGGAACGTCGCGATGAAGATCAGCGGCAGCTCGTGGTGGAGCTCCTCGCGCGTCCACCGACGGAGGCGCCGGAGCGCGTCCCGCCCGAGCCGGGGCCGGAACGGGAAGAACGGGATCGGCGTACGGAACCCGATCGAGCTCCGGAGCCGGGACGCGAGGCTCTCGGGATGTCCGGCGACCTGGGCCGTCGTCGCCCGCCGGGAGGGATCGGTCACGCCGAACCAGATGGCGACCGCGCTCGCCGCTCCGAGACCGGCGAGGACGACCAGCAGGCTCGCGAGCGCGTCCCCGTCGAGCGTCCAGAAGTAGCCGAGCAAGAGGCCGATCAGGGAACCGATCATCGCCATCTCCTGGTAGGAGGCGAACGCCGTCGGGCGCTCGCTCTCGCTGAACTTCTCGAGAATCAGGAGGTTCGAGGCGCTGGCCCCCGCCGGGGCGATCACCCCGATCACCGTGTAGAGCCCGTACAGCTCGGGGATCGAGGTGACCCCGGCCAGGGCGAGGTACAGGAGCGCGTAACCCCCGAAGTTGATGACGAGGAACAACCGGCGGAGCGGATATCGGTCCGACAGGTGGCCCCACGCCACCGAGGAGACGATGACGGCGGAGTTGAAGACGGTCGCCGCGACGGCGACCGACGACCAGCTCCCGTGCAGGGGGATCAGGATCAGGAGCGGGAGGACGACCCCGAAGCCGGCGGTCGCCGCGTTGATGGGAACGAAGGCGAGGAGCCACCGCCGGGCGACCAGCCGACTCGGCCAGGTCCGCAGCGCGAGGGCCATGTTCGGCCCGCCGGGCGTCCCCCCGCTTAAGGCCCCGCGACTCCACTCGCAACGGGGGTGTCCGCCGGTCGCCCCGCCCGCAGGACGGGGTCCCCCGCTGCCGGCCAACGCTTATAAGGGGAGGGAGTTCATCCGCCCCCTCGAAGAGGCGCTGTCGCGTGGCGATCGGTTTCGTCCTAATCAGCACGGCTCCCGCAAAGGAGCATGAAGTCTACACCGAACTCCTCCGCGTGAAGGGGATCGTCGAACTCCACCCCCTCTTCGGGGAGTACGACCTGATCGCCAAGGTCGAGGCGGAGGATTTCAACGCCCTGGGGCAGTTGGTCGTCGACAAGATCCGTTCCGTCCCCGGCGTCATCGACACGAAGACTCTCACGGGCATTAAGTTCTGAGGAATCCAACTATGTTCGAACTCTCCGGAGACGCGGTCGCCGTGGGCGTGTGGCATTTCCTGACGATCCGCCTGCTGGAGGT
>JAJZDF010000197.1 GCA_021828715.1 Thermoplasmata archaeon | reverse complement strand
TACGACCGCCGGCACGAGCCTGTTCGAGGCAACGGTCCGCCCCGTCGAGGCGCGCCTGCTCGACGAGGCGCGGGGACGCGCCTGGGATCGCTGGCGGAGCGTCGCGCAGGCGTGCGACCGGTACCGACGGTCGGTGGGCGTCGCGCCGAAGACCCCGCTTCCGCGCGTCGTCGTCGTCGTCGACACCGACCCCCTCGCCGACGAGTTGCGGACCGAAGCCCCGACGATCCAGCGCCTCGCCGGGATCGATCGATTCGAGGCGTGCGGACCGGGGACGCCCTGGGCCGGACGGCAACGGGACGTCGAGCCGGTGCTCGCGGAGATCCAGAAGGTCTATCCCTCCGAGGCGACCGTGATCGCGCACCTCCTGCGCCGCAATCCGCCGGGGCGCCGGGGCGACGGGTCGGCCGGATCGGGCCTCGAGGTGATCCTGCAAGGCCAGCCGCGCCGGATCCTGCCGGCGATGGTGTCGTACGTCGAGCGTCTGCCGGATCGGTTCGTCCCGGTCGGCTGGCCCGACGGCCAGATGTACATCGAACGGCCTTCGGTCGGCGCACCGCCCGGCCGGGTGCCCCCGCCGGTGTCGTCCGACCTCTTCCACCTCCTGCGGACGGTCGAGCGCGAACGACGACGCCGGTCGTCGCATCCCGGCGCGGCGACCGGTCCGGTCGTGGTCGCCGCGGCCGACCCGCTCGCGGCGGAGCTTCGGCAGGCGGCCCCCGCCCTCGCCGCCTACCTCGGCGTCTCGCAGCTGCGGGTCGTCGACGCCGGGGGGGTTCTCCCGCCCCGTCCGTCGTTCGAGGGCCGTACCCGGGCCGGGCAACGATGGCGCCTCTACCTGCCGGGGCTCGCAGCGCCCCGACCGCGCACCAAGGCCCACCGGGTCCGGAGCGCCGCCTCCCGGGTTCGGGCTCCGCAGCCGCCGGCCGCACCCCCCGCGGAGGTCGATTATGCCTCGCCCGAGGAAGTCGCGCACGCCGAGGAGGTTCGCTCCCTGATGCAGGAGATGGACGGTCTGCTCGGCGCGCCGCTGCTCGGGTTCGCGAAGACGGACGGAGCGTGGGCGGCCGGATTCCGCCGCCGGGCCGACTTCGAATCGGCGCCGTTCGACTCGCTCGCCGCCTTACCGGGGTTCGGCCGCCCGCTCGCCGAGTCGCTCCTGGAAAAACTCGGTCGCGCCCCCCCGCCTCGACGACCGGTCGTGCGCCCGTCCGTCTTCCCCCGCGCGCCGCCCCGCACCTCGCCGGGACGGAAGCCCACGCTCCCTCCGACCGAGCCGGCTACGGCGGAACGCGAGGTACCGCTCGAACGCTCCGCGATCCGGGAGACCGGCACCCCTCCGCGGCCGTCGGCCGTGCCTCTCCGTCCTCCGGTTCCGTCCGGGGCCGCGGGGGAACCGCCGGCCGCTTCGGGGGCAGGACCGCCGGGCGATCTTCCCCCGTTCGCTCCGGGCCCGGGCGTTGCCTCCGAGCCGGGGATCCCACCCTCGGTGCCGGAGAGCGATCCCGCGCCGTCGGCCTCGGCCGGGCGGGGGGCGGAGCCCGGCTCTCCGCCGGCTCGGTCGTTGGCGCTCCCGCCCGACCCGCTGCCGCCCCTCGGATTCGAAACGCACCCGACTCGGGAGATTCTCCCGGATCCGGTGATCCCCGGCTTTTCCGACCCGGGGGCCTCCCCTCCGCTCGAGCCCGACGTCCCTCCCGGCGCCGCCTCCGCCCCGGATGCACCCAACGCTCCGGGCTCACCGGACGCCGACCCCCTCCCGGTCTCACCCGCCGAGCTCGCCTCCCCGGCGTCGCCGGCGCCTCCTCCGCCGCCCGAGGGGGCGACCGGCGGGGCGGGAGCCCTCCCGATCGGACTTTCCCCACCGGTCCCCTCGATTCCCGCTCCGGGGGCCGAGACCGCGACGGAGGAGCCGGCCCCCGGGCCCGAACCCCCGGACCCCCGACCCGAACCGTCGACGGATTCCCCGTCGGACGCGCCCCTCCCGGAACCTGTGCGGTCGGTCGAACCGTCGCAGGGCGGGGTGGAGCTGGTGATCGCGCCGACATACCTCCCGGCCCTGGCCCAGTTCCTGGAGGCGACCGGAGCCGGTCACCGCGGGATCGCGATCGTCCGGGAGTCCCCCGAACGGATCCGGACGCGGATCGGCCAACGTCCGGCCGAGGTGTACTGGCTCACGAACCTGGGCCGTGGCCCCACCCTCAAGCCCGGAGATCTCGACCGCCTCCGCTCCTTCCTCGAGGCCGCCGTCGAGCGGGACGGGGTGCGGGCGTTCTTCTTCGAGGGTCTCGAGTATCTGATCCGCCTTCACGGGGTCGAGCGCGTCGCCACGGTGCTCGAAGAGTTCCACGGGCGGGCCCGGCGGCGGGAGGTCCGGGCCTGGGTCTGCCTCCACCCGGGGCTGATCGCCCCCGCCGACCTCGACCGGCTGGCGGTCGCATTCCCCCGACCGTAGGGTGGATCGGGAGGGCCACGGCCGCTTCCTTCGCCTTGCGGGACCGCACCTCTCCGGGTCGCACGCCCCGCA
>JAJZDF010000196.1 GCA_021828715.1 Thermoplasmata archaeon | reverse complement strand
AAGGCGACGTTCTTCGAGAGTGGCCGGGTCACGATAGCGTGGTGTCCACCGGCCCCTGAACGGGAGGCCACCCCGCCGTCAATGGTAACCGACGTACTGAACGGCGCTATCTTCGCAGCGGTCCCGGTGAATACTGGGTCGGCGTGGAATAGTCGGGAAAGTCCCGAAAGGTAGAACCACCGGCCCCACCGACACCCTTGCCGCCCGAGGTCGCCCTCCCCAGCGAGGCGGCTGTCCCAAGCGCGTCCGCTCGGAATTTCTAGCGGGGCATGGATTTGAACCATGGATCTACGGGTTATGAGCCCGTCGGGATTTCAGGACGGTCGGGATCCCCGGCCGCTTTCCTGACTACCCTACCCCGCTGCGCGGCGGGCATACAGGCCTCCGTATAAGAGCCTCCCCCCGACCGGCGGCTCCTCGGCGGCGGGCCGCTGCGCGGGGGGGGTCCCGCGAGGGGCAGGCTTGCACGTCGGCGGCCCCTCGACCTGCCCGCGCCGGGCCGGATCCCCGCATGAGGATCAACCCTTGGGACAGACGTCTCTCCGCTCCGCGCGTCCGGGGTCTCGGGGATCGGGGCTCCGGTGGCTCGTCCGTCGATCGGCGGCCGTCCGGTGAGATCCCCGGCGGTCCATCGACGACGGTCACGGCCCACCTAAAGTTCGGACTCCGTCCGGTGAGGCCGGCCCCGCTCCGCCCGGTACCACCCCTCGCCGAACGGATCCCCCGTGCGGGTGCTTTCCCCCCGGAGGCCGGGGCCGGGGGCGCGTTCAGTCCCCCGCGAGCAACGCCTCGCCCACGCCCGGGGGTGGTCCCGATGCGTCCTTCGGTCCGAGGCGTCGCCCGGTTCGCACGCGCAGTACGAGGAACCCGATCGCGACGGCGACCGAGACGGCCGCCATCCCGCCCCACAGGTACGCCGGCCCGAACGGCCCGAGCCCCAGCAATACCGTGCCCACCACCGGGCCGATCGCCCGGGTCGCGTTCGTCGTCGCGTTGTAGGCTCCGAAGTAACTGCCCCGACGCTCGGACCCCCCGAAGGCGGCGACCAGGGTCTGCTGGGTGGGGCTGACCACGTCCTCTCCCAGCGTCAGCACCCCCATCGCCAGCAGGTACATCGGGAAGGCGCCCGCGGCGTAGAAGAGCAGGAAACCCACCCCGTAGGCGAGCGTGCCGCCCGAGAGCCAGGAAAGGTAGCGGGGCGACCGCTCGATCCACCGGGAGACGGGAAGCTGCAGCAGGACGACGAGCACACCGTTGAGGGAGTAGATGAGCCCGAACTCGGCGAGCGGCACTTCGCGGACCGAGGCGAGGAAGAGGGAGAGCGGGGTGCCGAACTGGTTCATCACGAGAGCGAGCCCGGCGAGGCCGACAAGGAGCCAAAGGAACGGTCGGTCCCGGAACGGCTGGCTCAGGCGGGTCGGCGCCTTTCCCGTGTGCGCCGCTCCCCGGAACGTTTCCCGGAGCAGCACGAGGAGGACGCTTCCCTCGATGACGGAGGTGAGGGCGGCGAAGAGGAAGAGCGACGGCAGCCCCGCGGTACTCGCGAGGAGTCCGCCGATTGCGGGCGAGATCGCGAACCCTGCGTTCGTGAACACCCGCTGGACCCCGAAGGCGGTGACCGCCAGATGGGGAGGGGTAACGTCCCCGATCATCGCGCTCTGCGACGGCCGGGTCAGCCCTCCGCCGAGGGAGTTGATCGCCCAGAGCGCCATGACGATGGGGACCCCTCGGTCGAGTTCCAGCCAGAGCAAGGTCAGCATCGCCGCACTGAGGAAGCTCGGGTAGATCGCCCACGGGCGTCGGCCGTACCGGTCGGAAAGGTAGCCGCCGGCGAGGAAGGCCAGGGTGCTCACCGGCACGAGCGCGGCGATGAGCAACCCGATATCGAGGTACGGCAGGCCGTAAACGTCCGCGAAGACGATCGGCAGGAAGACGAACGTCGCCGAGCGGCCTACGCTGCGGACGAGCCCGGCGCTCCCGAGCAGGTAGACCCGTGGGTCGAGGCGGAGGGTGGCGGGTCGCTGCGCGAGGAGTGGCATGACACCGGGTCCGCCCCGCCGGTGCCGACAGGGTGCGGCTGCGACCGAGTATGTCTCAGTAGATGGGGTCGTCGCTGCGGCGGGGGCCGCGCCCGCGCCCCCGGCGGCTCCCCTCCGCGGACCGACCGGCCCGCGGCACGGCCCCCCCGCAAAGGGGCGTGGCCCCCCCGGCCACCCGGGGTCCCGGGCTTGAACCCGGGGACGCTACTCCGCGAGCGCCTCCCCGCGGACCTCCCGGATCCGCTCTCCGTGCCAGCCGAAGAAGCGCGCGTAGAGGTACCCGTTCGCGACGAGCGCTGCGGCGTACCCGAGGAACGGGACGGGCGCCGCAATCTCCTCCAGGGCGAACCCGCCGAATGCGGTTGCCCCGCTGGCGGCGCCGACGCGCGCGGCCTGGTTCGTTCCGGCCCCCTCGGATCGGTCGGACTGCGGAAGCCGTCCCATCATGGCAGATTGCTGGGCCGGCAGCGCCATCACCCGGAAGGCGGGAAGG
>JAJZDF010000195.1 GCA_021828715.1 Thermoplasmata archaeon | reverse complement strand
GCGGTGGTGGGGGGAATCCTCATCATCGGACTCTACGGCGGCTTCCTCTACTCCGGGGAACAATACACGTCCGGGGGGTACGCGGCCGTGCTCTCCTCGACGGCTCCCTTGCTGACCGCCGTGATGGCAATGCTGCTGCTCGCCGACGAACGGCCGTCCCTCCTCGCGACCGTCGGGCTCGGATTGGGGTTCGCGGGAGGCGTGGCACTGGTCGTTCCGTCATTGACCGCTGGGGGGATCGCGGCCTGGCCGGGTCCCGAGCTCGTGTTGGCCGCGTTCGCGAGCACGGCCGCGGGGACGGTCCTGCTGCGCCGTCTGCGGACGCCGGCCCAGTCGCTCGGACAGATCGGAGCCCAGTTCGCCGTCGCGGGCGGCCTGCTGGCCGCGGGTACCCTCCTTGCCGGGGAGCCGCTGTCGCTCCCTCCCTCGGTCTCGGTGCTGGGCTCCCTCGCGGCGCTCGTGATCGTCTCCTCCGTGCTCGGCTACTTCACCTACTTCCGTCTCCACCATCGGGTCGGGCCGGTGCGTGCCAACACGGTCGCCTACCTGGTACCCCTGGTGGGGGCCGGCATCGGTTCGGGCGTATTGGGCGAACCGTTCTCCCCGTGGGAGGGGCTCGGGTTCCTCCTCGTAGCCGTCGGCGTCGCCCTCGTCAGTCGCGGCGCCCGGCCCCTTCGTGCTCCGGCCGTGCCGCCCGGGGCGGCGCGGTCCCGCGTCGAGGGGAACGAACGGCAGCTTTAACGGGTCCCGGGTCGCCAGGGCCGGCGGGTCGGCAACGTCCCCTTCGATGCCCGATGCGTCCAGCGCGACTCCGCCCGGCGTTACGGGGCGGTTCCGTTACGTGCTCGCCTACCCGATCCCGTTCCTCTCGGCGGGCGGACTGGCCGTTGGTGCGGCGGCGATCTATCTGTACCACCTTGCCTCGCTCGGGGATCTGATCTGGCTCGCCGCGCTGCTGGCCGGGGGCCTTCCGCTCGTCTACGGTACGCTCCGCCGAGTGCTGCGGCGCGAGTTGGCCGCCGACCTCATCGCCACCTTGGCGATCGTCGGCGCCCTCCTGCTCGATCAGCCGTTCGCCGGCCTCGTGATCGTGCTGATGCAGTCGGGCGGCGAGGCACTCGACTCGTACGCCTTCCATCGCGCCTCCGCTTCCCTGCGTGCACTGCTCGCGCGAGCGCCCACGCTCGCGCACCGACGGGACGGGGAGGGCTGGACGGACGTGCCGGTCGAGACGATCGGCCCGGGCGACGTCCTGCTGGTGCGGCCCGGGGACATCGTGCCGGTGGATGGGGCGGTACGTCTCGAGATGGCTCTCCTCGACGAGTCGACCGTGACCGGCGAGCCGCTGCCGCGCCGGCACCGACCCGGGGAGGAGATCTCGAGCGGGGTCGTGAACGTCGGAGGCGCCTTCGAGCTCGAGGCACGCCGGAAGAGCTCGGAGAGCCAGTACGCGCGCGTGGTGGAGCTGGTGCGGACCGCCCAGGAGCGGAAGCCGCCGATCCAGCGGCTGGCGGATCGCTACGCCGTCTGGTTCACTCCCCTCTCGCTGGCCGTGGCCGCCTTCGGCTGGTGGTTCACCTCGAACCCCGAGGCCGCGCTGGCGGTCCTGGTCGTCGCCACTCCCTGCCCGTTGATCATCGCGACGCCGATCGCGGTCCTCGGCGCGGTCAACCGGGCTGCCGGTCGCGGGATCATCGTGAAGAACGGGGGAGCGATCGAGGAGGTCGGTCGGGCCCGAGCCGTGGTCTTCGACAAGACCGGGACCCTGACCAGCGGGGGTCCCGAGGTCGAAGCGGTTGAGGGGCTGGGCTCGGGCCCGAGCGCCGACGAGGTCCTCGCATGGGCGGCGGCCGTCGAGCAGGGCTCGGGCCACCCGCTCGCCGCCGCGGTCGTCCGGCACGCCCGCGCGCGAGGTCTTTCGCTCCTCGCGGCGACCGGGGTGGAGGAGGCGGCCGGTTCCGGTGTCCGCGGCGTCGTTCAAGGGCATGACGTGGTGGTGGGCTCCCTCCGCATCGTGGGCGAACTCTACCCGACCCTGGCGGCCGGACCGCCGCCGGTCTGGAGGGGCGGGGCGTCCGCGGGCGGACACCTCGAAGCCTATGTGGTGGTCGACGGCGCGCTCGTCGGCAGGCTCTGGTTCGCCGACCGGCTCCGGCCGGGGGTGGAGACCATCGTGGATCGGCTCGCACGGCTGGGCGTCCGCGACGTCGCGCTGCTGACGGGGGACACGCCGGCCAACGCCGCCGTGGTCGCCGGCCAGGCACGGATCCCGCTCGTGCACGCCGGGCTTCGCCCGGAGGAGAAGGTCGGGATCGTCCGGCGCTACCAACGCGAGGACGGCACCACGGTCATGGTCGGCGACGGGATCAACGACGCCGCCGCACTCGCGGCCGCGTCGGTCGGCATCGCGATGGGGGCCCGGGGCGCCGGCATCTCGACCGAAGCCGCCGACATCGTCCTCCTGGTCGACGATGTGACGCTGGTGCCGGACGCCGTCGAACTCGGGCAGCGGATGGTCCGTATCGCCCGGCAGGGGATCGTGTTCGGGCTCGGTGCCAGT
>JAJZDF010000194.1 GCA_021828715.1 Thermoplasmata archaeon | reverse complement strand
CGGCGGAACGGCGGCTCCGCCGGAGCCGCCGGCGGTGCGGACCCAAGCCGTGATATAGCGCCCCCCCCGTGGTCGCGCGGTTCTGACGTCATGCCGGACTTTTCCCTCACGCCGGAGCAGGAAAGCCTGCGCGACCTGGCCCGGAAGTTCGCCCGTACCGAGATGGCGCCCCACGCCGCCGAGTGCGACCGGGCCGCCCGCTTCCCCGAGGAGATCTACCGCAAGGCGTTCGACCTGGGCCTCATGAACCTGAACGTCCCGGCCGACTTCGGCGGGAGCGGGCTCGGGCTGTTCGACCAGTGCCTGATCGTGGAGGAACTCGCCTACGCCTGCGGAGGGATGACGACCTCCGTGATCGCCAACTGCCTCGCGCTCGAACCGATCCTCCTCGGCGGCTCGCCGGAGCAGAAACTCCGCTATCTCAAGCCGTTCTGCGCCGACTATCACCTCGCCTCGTTCTGCCTCACGGAGCCGACCGGAGGGAGCGACGTGGGGGGACTTCGCACGCGGGCCCTTCGAGACGGGGACGGCTACCGCATTTCGGGCGAGAAGTGCTTTATCACGAACGCCCCGCACGCCTCGCTCTACACCGTGTTCGCGACCGTCGACCCGACCCTGCGGCACCGGGGCATTGCCGCCTTCGTGGTCCCGCGCTCGGCCTCGGGGGTGGTCCCGGGGAAGGACGAGGAGAAGATGGGCCACCGCGCGTCCGCGACGAGCACCGTCCGGTTCGAGGATGTCCGCGTGCCAGCGGCCGACCGCCTGGGCGCCGAGGGCGACGGCTTCTCGATCGCGATGCGGACCCTCGACCAGACCCGCACCCCGATCGGGGCGCTCGCCACGGGCATCGCCCAGGCCGCGCTCGACCGTGCGGCGGCGTACGCCCTCAAGCGGGAGTCGTTCGGCAAGCCGATCGCGGAACACCAGGCGATCCAGATCAAGCTCGCCAACATGGTGCAGGCGGTGCGTGCCGCGCGGCTGCTGACCTGGCACGCCGCCTGGACGATCGACGGCGGAGCGAAGGGGACGCTGGAGTCCTCGATCGCGAAGTGCTTCGCCTCCGACTCGGCCCTCCGCGTCGCCGACGACGCGATCCAGACGTTCGGCGGCTACGGCTACATGAAAGAGTATCCGGTGGAGAAGCTGCTCCGGGACGCCAAGCTCACCCAGATCTACGAGGGGGCGAACGAGATCCAGCGGACCGTGATCGCCCGCGAGCTCCTGCGCGGCTACGCCTGAGACGGGGCGCCGATGGAGATCGTCGTCTGCGTCCGGCCGGTTCCCGAAGCGGAGACGAGGCTGCGGGCGACCGCCGACGGCCGTGCGTTCGACCCGGAAGGGGTGAAATTCCTGCTCGCCGGCTACGACGAGTCGGCGGTCGAGCAGGCGCTCCTGATGAAGGAGGCTCACCCGGGTTCGACCGTGCACGCCGTCGCGTGCGGGCCCGCGCCGCGCAGCGAGGAGGCGCTCCGGGCCGCGCTCGCCCTCGGCGCCGACCGGGCGACCTGGGTCGAGGCCGACGCCGACCTCGCACAGGATGCTCCGCGGGCCGCCCGCGCCGTCGCGGCCGCCCTGGCGGGCGCACCGCTCGAGCTGATCCTCTGCGGCAAACAGTCCGGGGACGAGGAGGGAGGACTCTTCGCGGGGGCGCTCGGCGAGGCGCTCGGGATCCCCGACGTGGGGTACGTCGTCGACCTGCGCTGGTCGGCCGCCGACCGCCGGTTCTCGTTCCAACGGGCGACGGAGTCGGGAAGCGAGCGGTGGGAAGCCCCGTCGCCGTTGGTGGTGGCTCTCCAGCAGGCGTGGAACGATCCGCGTACCGCGAAGCTCCCCAACATCCTCAAGTCGCGCCGGGCCCCGATTGCCAAGGTCGCCGCCCCCGCCGGCATGGTCGCCGGGTGGGCGGCCGATCGGTTCGAGCTGCCGCCCCCGCGCACCGGCGCGCGGCTCCTCGAGTACGCGACCCCCGAGGAGGCGGCACGCCAGCTCGTCCGCATCCTCCGAGAGGAGGCGAAGGTGCTCCCGTGACGGTCCTAGTCGTAGCGGAGGCCGTGCGCGGCGCGCTCGGCCCGGCAACACGGGATGCGGTCTCGGTCGCTTCGACCCTCTCCCCCGAGGGCGAGCCCCCGGTCGGGGTCGCGGTCGGATCGACCGCACGCGCGGTCGCCGCGGAGCTCGCCCGGTACGGTGTCGGACGGGTATGGATCGGCGACGACCGCCGGCTCGACTCCGCGCCGGTCGCGGCCGCCGCCCACGCGGTCGCCGCCGCGGCGATTGCCGCGGGAGCGGATACGATCCTGGTCGGCGGAACGACATTCGGGCGGGACCTGGCCGCGCGCCTCTCCGTGCGGTGGGACGCCGCGGCGGCTACCGGGGTTACCGAGGTCCGGCGCGACGGCGGCGCGCTCCGAATCCGCCGTCCGGTCTTTGGGGGACGGGCTACGGAGACCCGCAAGCTCCTCGCGCCCCGGTGCGTGCTCGCGCTTCGCCCCCATGCCTTTCCGGCGCCCCCCGAGCGCCCTGCCCCGCTCCAGCCCGAGGTGCTCGATACGAGCGGGCT
>JAJZDF010000193.1 GCA_021828715.1 Thermoplasmata archaeon | reverse complement strand
GGGCTCGAGAACCCCGCCGTGATCCTCGCGAAATCCGGGGCCCGCGGCTCGATGCTCAACCTCACCCAGATGGCCGGCTCGGTCGGCCAGCAGTCGGTCCGGGGCGAGCGGCTGCTCCGCGGCTACGTCCACCGGACGCTCCCCCACTTCGTCCGCGGCGACCTCGGGGCCGACGCGCGGGGGTTCGTGAGCTCGTCGTACAAGCTCGGGCTGTCGCCGACGGAGTACTTCTTCCACTCGATGGGCGGCCGCGAGTCGCTCGTCGACACCGCCGTCCGGACGAGCCGCTCCGGGTACATGCAGCGCCGCCTGATCAACGCGCTCGAGGATCTGAACGTGGCCGAGGACCGGACGGTCCGGAACACCGCGGGAACGATCATCGAATACCAGTACGGCGAGGACGGGATCGACCCGTCCCGATCGTCGGGCGGGGAGGCCGTGCCGCTCGACGAGGTGATCTCGCAGGTCTTGGGCCGGCGCATCCGCGCCAGCGACGGCCGCGTGGGCGAGGAGACCGCCGGGGCGCCCCCGGTCCCCGAGGAGGAGCTCGACCTGCAGGCGGAGGCCCAGCAGGAAGAGGAGGAGTCCGAGGAAGAGGGCGAGGAGACCGGCGAGCCCGGTGAGGGCCCCGAGTTCGGAGGCGAATGACGATGCCGGACGAGAAGGCGAAGAAGACGACGAAGGACCTGACCGTGCGGATCGGCGAGGCGGCGGCGGCGGAGGGCGTGCGCCTTCCCCCCCAGCTGACCGAGCAGCTCAAGGCGAAGCTCCAGGGGATCCGGCTGAGTCCCGCGGACACGACGAAGGTGCTCCGCGAGGTCGCCCGCCGCTTCGGCCGCGCCGAGGTCGACGCCCACGAATCGGTCGGGATCATCGCCGCCCAGTCGATCGGCGAACCGGGGACGCAGATGACCCTCCGTACGTTCCACTACGCGGGGGTCGCCGAGATGAACGTCACCCTTGGGCTGCCCCGTCTGATCGAGCTGGTCGACGCGCGCCGCGTCCCGTCGACCCCGATGATGACCGTCCACGTCGACCGGAAGCTCAAGCACGACCGGGAGGCGGTCGCGGGGATCGCGCTCCAGATCGAGGTGACGACGGTCCCCGACGTCGCCGCGATCGGGACGGTCGTGGAGGACCTCAAGGTCCTCGTCTCGCCCCAGGCGTCGTTGCTCTCGGCGCGGGGCGTGAAGCGTGCGGAGCTCGAGGCCGCGCTGCTCGAGCACCTGGACGTTCGCCTCTTCGAGCTCCGCCCCGGATCCGGGAGCGGCGAGACCCGGACGTTCGAGATCCACCTCAAGGACACGAGCGCCAAGGCGACCAAGTCCCGGAAGGAGGAGAGCGTCGAGGAGATGCCGTACAAGAAGCTCCTGCTCGCCTCCGAGGAGGCCAAGGCGGTCCAGATCAAGGGCGTCACCGGGATCCGTCGGGCGCTCATCCGCCGCGAGAAGGACGAGTACGTCATCTACACGGAAGGATCGAACCTTGACGGCGTCCTTGGCATCGCCGGCGTCGACGCCGCCCGGACGACGACGAACTCCGTCTTCGAGATCTATCGGGTCTACGGGGTCGAGGCGGCCCGCGCGGCCCTCATCTACGAGGCGAACCGGACGCTCGCGGAGCAGGGGCTCGGGGTCGACATCCGCCACCTCATGCTGGTCGCCGACCTGATGACGAACGAGGGGGACATCCGCGCGATCGGCCGTCACGGGATCAGCGGGAAGAAGTCGAGCGTGCTGGCGCGCGCCGCCTTCGAGATCACGGCCGCCCACCTGCTTCGCGCCGCGATCATCGGCGAGGTCGACGAGCTCAAGGGGGTCGCCGAGAACATCATCGTCGGCCAACCGATCACGCTCGGCACCGGGGCGGTGAACCTCGTCTACCGGCCGCTCGCCGGCGGCGCGGCGAAGCCGCCGGCCGCGCCCCCGCCGGCGCCGGTCGCCGCGGAGGAGGCCTGAGATGGATCTCGCCCACGCCCTCAAGGTCGCGCTCGAGACCGGCACCGTGAAGCTCGGCGTCCAGGAGAGCCGGGAGGCCGCCGAGGCGAAGAAGGCGAAGCTGTTGATCGTCGCGACGACGTGCCCGGACGCGGCGCTCCGGCGCGACCGCGTGCTCGGCAAGACCCCGATCTTCCACTACCCCGGCACCGCGGTCGAACTCGGTCAGGCGTGCGGGCGTCCGTTCCCGGTGAGCGCGATGGCGATCCTGGACGCGGGCGCGAGCGCGATCCTGACGCTCGAGACGTAGGCGGGAGCGGCCCGTTCCGCCATGCCCGAGGTCGCCTTCGACAACGAGACCCTCGGGTACATCCGCATCTTCGAGGAGCGGACCCAGGCGCGGGTGCGCGATTGCTTCGCGGCGGAGGAAAAGCTCGTGTTCCTCGTCCACCCGGGCGACATCCACCGGGCGGTCGGCCCCGGCGGCGTGCTCGTCGACCGGCTGAAGGGGATGCTGAAGAAGGAGATCCAGGTCGTCGAGTACTCGGACGATCCCGAGACGCTCGCCCGGAACATCTTCTACTGGTACTCCCCGAAGCGGGTCGACTTTTCCCCGAAGGGGAACGGA
>JAJZDF010000192.1 GCA_021828715.1 Thermoplasmata archaeon | reverse complement strand
CGAGGATGTGGGCGATTCCCCCGGCCTCCATCACCAGGAAGTAGACGAGCGGGGCGCCGGGGGCGAGGAGTGGGGCAACGAGCCCCCCGGCGACCGCGACGACCGTGACCCCGAACAGCGAGTGGGTGATGCCGTGGTGCCGCAGGATCGGGAACCGCTTCGCGAGCGGAAAGAAGAGGGCGTCGGCGTCCGGAAGACCGCCGGCGAGCGCCCCGGCCGCGAGGTACGATGGCTGGGCGCCGACGAGCCCGTAGGTGAGAAGGTAGGCGAGCAGGACGTGGGTGAAAAGATCCACAGGGAGGTCGAGCGCCTAGATCAGGCTCTCTTCCATCACCTCGACCGACTCGACGTGGGGGACCTTCGCGAGCGCCTGCTCGGTCGAGTCGAGGATGCCGGCCGTGTCGGACATCACGACGGAGAGGAGCAGCGCCTTCAGGCCGAAGGCGATGTCCTTGACCTGGACGCCGCGCACCTGGACGCCGGCGGGCAGCCCGGCTCGGGCCGCCTCGGCGACGGCCCGGAGATCGGTGTCGACCGCCTGGGGCATCAACCGGAAGAGGACCGCGACCTGACCGCCCATCCCACGCCTCCTACGGGCCCCGGAACCCGCACCGGGGGCACGTGTACCCCACCGACTGGTCCCGGCATCGGGCGCAGCGACCGATGGTCGCCTCCCCGCACGCGGGACACGGGAACTGGGTCGCGCCCGGCGCCGGGACGGCCCGGCCGCACGAGCTGCATCGGAGGTCGAACTTCGCCTGCATGGAGATCGGGAACCCTTACTTTCGGGTAGGGCTCCGCCGGCGGGCGCCCAGCCGGGCTCCGAATATAAAGAGAACGCCGACGAACGCGAGAACGCCGATCACGTACCACAAGGTGTACGACGGCGCCGGCCCGGGTACGTAGAACTGGGCGGAGTACTCGGTCGCGCCGTTCGCGAAGCGGAGCAGCCCGTGGGAGGAGCCGAGGGAGAGCGTGAACGTGTGCCAGCCCGAGGCAAGTCCGACGGTGGCATACTGGAACGAGAGGTTGTAGTCGGAGTGGGGAAGCATGGTCGGGACCGAGACGTTGCCGACCGGGGTCCCGTCGAGCGACACCAGCACGCGGAACGAGGCGACCGAGGTGTTGTCCGGGTTCACGATCGTCGCGGCGACGGAGTAGGGCTGGACGACATCGACCGTGTAGGTGAAGTTGATGCTCGCGTTCTGCGTCCGGTAGACGCTCATGATCTCGACCGAGATCGTGAGCACCTGCGGGACCGCCCCGGCCTGCAGGAGCGGCCTCCCCGGGGTGCCGACTAGGATCGCGGACGAGGTCGGGGTGATCTGCACGCCGGTGAGATCCGCCCCCGACACGCTGGCGTCGTAGGTGATGTTGCCGACCATCGTCCCGTTCGCGGCGACCGCGGGACCTCCCGTCGCTTGGATGAGGTACCGCTGGTTGGCGTTGATCCCGAGCACCGACGGGCCCGTGATGTTGCCCCGGACCGTCCCGACGTCCGCGGCGAACGATGCGGACGGCGTCGCCCGGGCCCCGGCCGGGATCGTCCCCAGCGCGGAGGCGAGGAGCACCAGCGCAACCGCGACGACCCATGCGCTCCGCGTCACCGCCGGGTCCACCTCCGGGTACGCCACCACCGCCACGCTACGAGTCCGAAGGCGAGGGCGAGAGCGGGCACGAAGACGAGGACCGGAATGACCCAGGTCGGCAGCCCGCTCGGCGGGCTCCCGATGTTCGGGCCGGTGACGGTCAGGAGCGGATTGCCCGACGCGGACGTCGGATGGACCGCGGCCACCGGAACCGGGATCTCATGCACCGACTGGATCGCGCCGCTCGCATTCACCACCGAGCCTTCGACCGTGGCATATCCCGGCGGCAGGAAGACCGGCCCGGTGGCATTGAGCTCCAAGTAGTAGGTGACGTTCGCCCCCGCGTTGACCCCGACCGGCCCCGTGACCGGGGCGTGGGTGAGATCGGTGAGCCGGACGCTCCAGGCAAGTCCCGCGAGGCGCTCGCTGTCGACGACGGACAGTCGCACCAATTCGAACGTGTTGCCGGTGTTGGCGACGGAGAACGGCACGAGGGCACTGTTCGGGGTCACCGTCGCGGCGGCCCCGGCCCACGGGCCGACCGTGAGCCCGTAATACGGCACGACGTCGACCACCGGGGCGGGCGACACGACGCCGACCACCGTCCCGTCGGCCGTCTCCATCTGGATGACGACCCCCGGATGGCCGACCACCGTACCGGTCGGCACGGTGATCCCCACCTCGAACGTCACGCTGGCGCCGGCGGGACCCGCCGCGAGCGTGACGTTCGAAACGCTGAATGCGAACCGCCAGTAGGACGGGGCCCCGACAGGATGGAGGGTGAGGGGCACGTTGCCGGTGTTGCGTACCGAGAACTGGAAGGTCGCCGTACCCCCGGCCGCCACCGTGGCGGTGGTGGGACCGACGAGCGACGCCGAGACACTCGAGACCGTCTGGTACGCCAGCGCAACGCTCACGGCCACGTTGCCGTCGGCGACCAGAAACGTCGAAGAGTACGTCGCGTTCGTGGGCACCC
>JAJZDF010000191.1 GCA_021828715.1 Thermoplasmata archaeon | reverse complement strand
GCGGCGCGCACGCCGACGCCGGGCGGCGGCAGCGCGGCGGCCGCCGCCGGCGCCCTCGGCACCGCCCTCGGGGAGATGGTCCTCGCCTACTCGGTCGACCCCGGGCATCCGGATCCCGAGCTGGCGGCGCTCCGATCCGACCTCGGGCGGATCCGCCGACGCTTTCTCGAACTGGTCGAGGAGGACGCGGCCTCCTACGAACGCGTCCGCGCGGCGCGCCGGGCCCGCAAGGAGACGCCCGGGGTCCCGGAGGTGGAAGGAGCCTGGCGGGCCGCCCTGCGCGGCGCCGCCGAGGTGCCGCTGGGCACGGCGCGCCTCGCCCGCGACGTAGCCGGTCGGCTCCGCGAGGTCGGACCCCGCACGAAGGCGGCGCTGGGAAGCGACCTCGTGACCGCCCAGGCGCTGCTGCGGGCCGCGACGGAGGGGGCCCTCGCCAACGTCGAGATCAACCTCGTCGATCTTCGGGCGGCGGGGGAACCGACCGGGCCGCTCGAGCAGGAGCTCGCCGCCGCCCGGTCCGGAGGCTGAGCGGGGTGGCCGATCCCGGTCGGCGCCCGCCCGACCGCCCGATCGTCTGGGTCAACTGCGCGGTCTCCCTCGACGGGCGCCTCGCGTTCGCCCGCGGGGTCCGCGCCCGACTCTCCGGACCCGAGGACCTCGCCCGCGTCCATCGCATGCGGGCGGAGGTCGACGCGGTCCTCGTCGGCGCGGGAACGGTCGCGGCCGACGACCCGTCGCTGCGGGTGAAGTGGGACGTCGCCGGGCTCCCCCGGGGCCGCGACCCCCTGCGGGTCGTCCTCGATCCCCATGCCCGGCTGTCGCCGCACGCCCGGGTCTTCGACCGAACGGCGCCCACTCTCGTCGCGACGACCGCGCGGTACCAACGGCAACTGCCGACCGCCGTCGACTCGGTCGTCGCCGGCGAGGAGACGATCGACCTGGGCCGCCTGTTCGCCGCATTACGGGACCGAGGAGTGGCACGGCTGATGGTCGAAGGCGGGGCGCGCGTGCTGGCGAGCGTCCTCCGGGACCGCTGCTTCGACCGCCTCACGGTCTACTACGCCCCGGTCGTCATCGGAGGCGCCCTCGCGCCCCCGATGGTCGCGGGCCCCGAGACACTCGGATCGGAGGACCTGACCGTCTTGCGGCTCGCCTCGGTGGTCTCGCTCGGCGCGGGCTTCGTCGCCGAGTTCGTCCCCTGAGCGGGCCGGGACCGGACCCGAAAATCGGTAGGTCTTTATCCCAGGGCCCCCGTCCCTTGCATGAGACCATGCGCCTCGGGATGGTTGCTGCGGGCGTTGTACTGCTGGTGATTGGCCTCGTGCTCTCGTTCGTGCCCCTGGTGAACCAGGGCTCGACCCAGCTCGGCCAGTATGTGGAGGACGCCGCGGGACCGTCCGGCTACTCCATCACGGGGAGCATCCCGATGTCGATCAGTTGGACCTCCTCCAACAGCGGCGAGCTGGCAGTGGGGGTCTCCTCCTGCTCGGTCTCGCAGGTCCAGGCGAGTTCGTGCAGCGCCTCCACGACGTGGCACAACCAGTCCGGCACCAGCGGCTCGGAATCGTTCTCCGTCCCCGACGGCGGCTCCGTCACCTTCGTCTTCTCGGCTGCCGGCGGCGGCAGCATCACCCTGACAACGGCGCTCACCACGATCGGCCTGATCGTGATTGTCCTCGGGATCCTCGTCCTCATCGCGGGACTCGTCCTCAAGCGAAAGCAACCGAAGGCCCCCCCGATGGCCCCGGTGACGTCGAACCCCCCGCCCTCGCAGCCGTAGGCGCGCGGACGGACGGGGTCGGCCCGACGCAGCAACGGAACGAGAGGAGTGCGAAGCCGCTAACGGGTACGGCACGTCATCAGGTCCCAGCAGGATTCGAGCGCAACGGTCTCTCGCGGGCCGATGGGGAAGGTCCGCCGTTGGCGATCCGCGACACTCGCCGTGCCCCCTGGGTGGGCCGTTCGTCGGGCTCGGCCCCGGACGGTTATCGACTGCCGGTGCGCGGAGCCTACCTCTCTTAGCCAACATTCATTAACGGGCTCTGCAAGTAGCGCGCGACCGGCGGGGTTACCGTTCCCACCGGCCGGAGCAACCGAGCGAGTTGGTCGTCTGCATCCCGGCCACGGGGGCGCCGTGCGATTCCGGCGATATTGCGTGGGTCATCACGGCCACGGTGCTCGTGATGATCATGACCCCCGGATTGGGGTTCTTCTACGGGGGCCTCGTCCGGCGCAAGAACCTCGTCTCTACGCTCGTCCAGTGCATGGCGATCTTCGCGGTCGTGAGCCTCGCCTGGGCGATCTGGGGCTACACGATGGCCTTTGGCCCCTCGACCCTCGGCGGGCTCATCGGGAACTTCCAGTTCTTCGGACTGAACGGAGTAGGCTCGGCGGCGAACACCGCGTATTCGTCGACGATCCCCGCCTTGTTGTATTTCGCCTTCCAGCTCAAGTTCGCGGCGATCACGCCCGCCCTCATCATCGGGGCCTTCGCCGGGCGGGTCCGGCTGAAGCCCCTCCTGATCTTCATCCTGGCCTGGGTGACGTTCATCTACCTCCCGGTCGC
>JAJZDF010000190.1 GCA_021828715.1 Thermoplasmata archaeon | reverse complement strand
AATAGTTGAAGTTGAAGACCGGCCCGAGGATGTACTCCTCGATGCGGGCGGTGGCGAGGTCGGCCGCGGCGATCGTCCCGCGGGCGATCAGGCGGTCGGCCTTCGCGCGGTACTCCTCCGGGGAGGCGGCGGTGAAGAACCCCCGCTCCAGGCGACGGGTCGCGTGCGGCAGTTTCACCATCGCCAGCCGGTCGATCGCCTCCGGCCCGGGGATCGGGCGGGGGGTGCGGATCCCGGCGGCCTCGAGGAGGGCGTAGTAGTTCCGGCGCTCGGTCCGTTCCTCGATGCGGAGGAGCGCCCGGCTCCCGACGATCGGCACCCGCAGATCGGACTCGATCCGGTCGAGCGGAACGTACGAGCTCAAGGCCCGGTTCGGCACGAGGAGGGCCCCGGCCGCCCGCAGCCGCTCCTGGGCGGCGGGGTGGAGCAGGTCGGCGAACTTCGGGTAGATCCAGACGTCGTCGACGCAGCCGCGCCGGCGGGCGCCGTCCGGGCCCCGGAGGGTCCGGAAGTAACGGGCGTACGTCGCCTCCCGCCCCTCCTGGGCGAGGACCAAGCTCGGGAAGCCCTCCGCGACCGCTCCGTCCGCCACATCGAGGGCGGAGTGGGAGCCGACCACCGCCACGACGGGCTCGGCCGGGTACCGCTCGACCAGGGCGCGGAGGTCGTCGGGGGAGAGCGGCACGGACGGGGGGACGGTCAAAGGAGTTTAAGCGCTCGCGCCGTCCGCTCCGCGGTCATCGGCAGCTCCGTGGCGTGGGCGCCGCATGCCTCCCGCAGCGCGATCGCGACGGCGGCGGGGACCGGAACGATCGGCGGCTCCCCCAACCCCTTCGCCCCGAACGGCCCGGCCCCGAAGAACCCTTCCACGAACTCGACGTCGAGCGGCGGCACCTCGGCGAGCGTCGGGATGCGGTAGTCGAGCAGCCCCGCGTTCTCGAGCCGTCCGTCGTCCGACCAGATCGCCTCTTCCGTCAGCGCGGTCCCGAGGCCCATCGCGATCCCGCCCTCGACCTGCGCGCGGGCCGCGGGCGGGTCGAGCAGCGTCCCGACGTCCTGGAACGCCGCGTAGCGCACGACCCGCGTCGCCCCGGTGGCCCGGTCGACCGCCACCTCCGCCACGTGGGCCGAGCCGGTGAAGTCGGTGTACCCGTAGAACGTCCCCGCCCGGACGAGCCGCTCGTCGATCGCCCCGCTGCGCCCGTAATGCTTCCCGACGACCGTCAAGCACCCCTCGCCCCGCTCCTCGGGGGTCCACAGATCGGCGAGGGGCCGGCGCAGGGCGCCGGCCCGGACCTCGATCCGGCCCCCCTCGACCGCCAGCGTCACCGGGCCGGGGACGCCGAGACGTTCGGCGAGGATCTCCCGGGCCCGGTTCCCGGCCGCCTCGATCGCGCGGCCGAGGACGGCGACGGTCCGGCTCCCGAAGACGCCCGAGTCGAACGGCGCCTCGGCCGTGCTGAGGTACTCGACCCGCACGCGATCGGCGGGGATCCCGAGGGTCCGTTCCGCGACGATCCGGAGGCCGGCGATGACGCTGCCGCTGCCGATCTCCCGTTCGCCGACCTCCAGCACCGCCTCGTCGGCGGCGAGGCGGAGCCGCACCTCGCCGCCGGCCCCGGCGCCGGTCGACCAGAAGCCGCCGGCGACCCCGACCCCGTGGTCGGGTGGGGCGGTGGCGCGCCATCTCCTCGCCGTCGCGCGGGCCCGTTCGAACGCCGCGGCGAGGCCGAACGGGCCGACCGGCTGGCCGAGCGGCGTGGTCTCCCCCTCCCGCCAAAGGTGCCGGGCCCGGAACTCCTCCGGGTCGATGCCCGCCTCCCGGGCAACGTGGTCGAGGTGGGATTCCACGACGAACGCGCACTGGGGGGCGAACGGCGCGCGGTGGGGACCGAACGGCGGCTTGTGGGTCCGGACCCCGTATCCCTCGACCTCGAAGGCCGGGGTGCGGTACGGGCCGAGAAGGAACCCGATCGAGTAGCCGGTCGCGAAGTCCCGACCCGGCAGCGCGGCACCGACGTCGAGCAGCAGCCGGACCCGGCGGGCGGTGATCGTCCCGTCCCGGACCGCCGTCTCCATCCGGAAGACGGCGGGGAGCGTCGTCCGCCCGAGGCGGAACTCGTCGGCGTAGCCGAGGGCGAGTCGGACCGGTCGGCCGCTGGCCCGCGCGAGCAGCAGGGCATACGGCTCGAGGAGCGGCGCCCCCTTCCCGCCGAAGCCCCCGCCGACCCACGTTCCCTCCACCACGATCGCCGCCTCGGGGAGGCCCAGCATCGTCGCGAGGTCTTCCCGGACCCCGAACGGGCTCTGGGTCGACGTCCGCACCGTCCACGTCCCGCCGTCGACCCGGGCGAGGCAGGCCACGGAACTCGGAACGGCGACTTCCTGTGATGAAGATGTGCGATTCGGGGGTGCTCACCAAAGAAGGGTGCACAGTCGACTACGATACTCTATTCGATATCTACACTAGGATGGGTTGCGATTATGGTGTCATCAACGATTCGATGCGGAACGCCCGGGAGACCATCCGCAGTGCGCGCGAGGCATTACGAATCTACCGTAAGGCGCGACGAC
>JAJZDF010000189.1 GCA_021828715.1 Thermoplasmata archaeon | reverse complement strand
GCGGTCCTCGGCCCAAGAGACCCGGGCGAGCCGAACGGCGTCCGCCCGGGCCGCCCCCGCGGCCTCCCCGCTACGCCTCATCACCCTCCCCGCCCGGAGCGACGGCGCGCTCCAGCCGCTCGAACTCCGCCGCGAGGTCCGGCCGCAGCTCGGGGAGGCGCCGGCGCTGGAGCTCGACGACCCGGCGCCGGGCGCTCCCCAGGTCGCCGCGCGCGTGGGCGAGCTCGGCCAAGCGGAGGACGACGTCCACCTCGTCGGCCGGGGCATGCAGCTCCCGGACGATGCGGTAGGCGTCCAGGAGCTCGACCTCCGCGCGATCGTAGTCGCGGCGGTCGATCAGCAGCTTCCCGGCGACGATGAGGGCGTTGACGAGCCCGAACCGGTCGCCGATCCGCTCCAGGATCTCCCGGGCCCGGGTGTTCCGCGCGAGCGCCTCGTCGTGGCGGCCGAGCTCGCGGAGGACGTCCGCCATATTGAACAGCGTCCACGCGACCCGGCGAAGGTCGTGGGCCCGCTCGGCGAGCCGGATCGCCTCCTCGAACTCCGCGATCGCCTGGTTCCGCTGCGCGGGACCCCCGGGCAGCCCGTTGACGATGACCCCGACGAACAGCCGTGCCCACGCCGCCTCGCTGAGGTCCCCGAGCCGCTCGAGCGTCTCGGCGGCATGCCGTACGTCCGCGGCGGCCCGGACCCCCTCGCCGGTCATCGCCAGCACGTTCGCCCGCCGGACCTCCGCGAGGGCCCGGTCGAGCTCGTTGCCGGCGGCCTCCGCGAGGCGGAGCTCCTCGGAGTGCTCGGCGAGCGCCTCGGGGTACCGGCCGGCGTAGTAGTAGACCTCCCCCTGGAGCCGGTGCAGAGCGATCAGGACGGTCGGGTGCGCGTCCAGCGCGCCGGGGCCGAGCGCCGGCACGATCCCCCGGATCGTTTCCTCGGCGTCGCGCCAGTTCCCCTGGTCGGTCCGCAGGCGCGCGAGGTAGAGCTCGCCCAGCGCGTAGACGGCCGGCGGCAGCCGGACGCGCAGCCCGGGCCGCTCCAGGTGGACGCGGAGCATCGCCTCCGCCTCCCGAAGGCGCCCGACCAGGTCGAGCTGCTGGGCGAGCGCGACGGTCAGCTCGGTCTCGCCCGCCCAGTCGTCGGGCGCGACGCGCCGATGGCTCTCGAGCGCGCGGGAGAGGTGCTCCGCGGCGACCTCCGGCGAGTGCGCCCGGATCGCGATCTCGGCGGCCGCCTGGTTGCGCTGCACCGAGCGCTCGTCGGCCCGCCCGAGGTAGTAGTGGCGGGCGAGGGCATAGATCGTGGAGGCGTCGCTCGCGCCGGCCGCTTCGATCGCCTCGCCGACCCGGCGGTGGAGGGCCCGCCGTCGGTCGTCGGGGAGGCGGTCGTACAGCGCCGTCCGGAGCCGATCGTCCACGAAGGCGAGCGACTCGGCCGGCCGCTCCCAGAACAGCCCGAGCCCGACCAGCCGGTCGACCGACTCGGCCAGGCGTTCCTCGTCCTCGCCGGTGGCGCGGAGGAGGGTGGAGAACGGGACCTCCGGCCCCGCCACGGCGGCGGTGGCCGCGGTGCGTTCGTCGGCCGCATCGAGCGCCGGAAGGCGGAGCGGGGCCTCCGGATCGACCGGAGGGGGAGGCGCGGACCCGCCGACGCCGAGCCGGCGGTGGAGATGCGCCAGGAGGAGCGGGTTCCCGCCGGTCTGCGAATGCGCCCGGGCGACCTCCTCGGGAGAGAACGTCCGGCCCGGTTCCGTCCGCGCGAGGAACTCCCCGACCTCCGCGGAGGTGAGCGGGCGCAGCTCGAGCCGATCCGCATGCGTCGCCTCCGCGAGCGCCTCGAGGCGGAGCCGGTGGGTGTCGGGAAGCGACGCCGGGGGGCGGGTCGTGGCGACGATCCAGAGGGGCTGCTCCTGGAACTGCCGCGCCAGGTACTCGATCGCCCCGAGGGACGGATCGTCGGCGCGGTGGAGGTCCTCGAGCAGCAGCAGGGTGGGGCCCCGCCGGGTGAACTCGACGAACTGGGCGGCGATCCCGTCGAGGAGGGAGAAGTGGCCGGCCTCCTCCCGGTGGTCGGCGCTCCGGAGCGCCTCCAGCAGGCGGTCCTCGACCTGCACCGGAGCGGTGAGAACGGTGTCGTCCAGGCGCGGCGCGAACCCGATCAGGACCCCCTTCGGGCCGAAGCCGAACCCCTCGTACGGCTGCGACGGCTCGCGGGCGCGGGCTGCCTCCAGGGCCCCGCGGATCAGCGCGAACGGCGGCGGGGCGTCGAGCGGCAGGGCGCTCGCCGCCAGGACCGGGATCTTTCGGGCGTCGAGCCGGCGGCGGAACTCCGCGACCAGCTCCGACTTGCCGACCCCCGGTCCTCCCAACAGGAGCGTGACCCCGCCGTGGCCCGCGCGGGCGTCCTCGAGGCGCCGCTCGAGCGCCTGGAGGATCTCGACGCGGCCCACGAACGTCCGGCCGCCCCCGGCATCGGCCGACATCTGCGGCCGTCCGATGGGGCGGACCCCCTATTTACAAAGTGGCCCATCGAGAAAGCCCACCTCGTTAGAGGTGGGATGAATCGATGGCATTATACCCTTCGAGTGTGTAGATGGGTCATGGGAT
>JAJZDF010000188.1 GCA_021828715.1 Thermoplasmata archaeon | reverse complement strand
CCTTACGGTCCTGATTCACGAGATGTACGAGCATCGGGTCATCCCGGAGTTCCTCCAGGCAAACTCCGTACCACCTGAGATCGCCCCGCGCGGCGAGGTCATCGGCGATTAATTTTACAAAGCCGCTCCCTCGGGAAACGCTAAAGGGCACCCGCCGGTCGGCCGGCAGATGGTCGATACACCGACCCGCCTCGTCGAGCGGATGGTGGGGCACCAAGTGACCCTGACCTTGAAGGACGCCCGCCAGCTCTCCGGCAAGCTCGAGGGGATCGACGAGCACATGAACCTCGTCCTGAGCGGGACCGACGAGACGACCCCGTCGCAGAGCCGCCACCTGGGCACGGTGGTCCTGCGGGGATCCAACCTCGTGAGCCTCCACGACCCCCAGGGGAGCTCGGGCAAGTCGGCGTGACCGCCACGGGTGCCGGCGCGCGCGACGGTGGTCGTGCCCGCCCGAAGGGGGAAGCGCTGGCGGTCCTTCGCCTCCTCGCCCAGCTCGGGGCCGACCGGGGGCCGGTCGTCCTCACCTCGGGAGAGCTCGGGAGCCGCCTCGGGATGAGCCAGCAGGCCGCCGACCGTCACTTGGTCTCATTGGAACGCCGGGGGCTCGTTTCGCGCGCGATGGCCCAGCGGCGGCAGCGGCTCGAACTGACGGCGGCCGGGCTCGACCTCCTCCGGGGAGAGTACCACGCCTACCGTAGGATCTTCGAGGGCCCGAGCCGCCTCACGTTCGACGGTACGGTGGCCAGCGGCCTCGGGGAGGGACGCTACTACCTCTCCCAGCCCGGCTATGTCGTCCAGTTCTCCGAACGGCTCGGCTACGCACCCTACCCCGGGACCCTGAACGTGCGGGTCGGGGCGGCCGGGCTCGCCCAGGTGGCGCTCGTCGGGCACTGGACCGGCATCCGGATCGACGGTTTCCAAGCGAGCGGGCGTACGTTCGGGGGAGCGACCTGCTTCTCCGCACGACTCAACGGGCATGCGTGCCATTTGATCCATCCCGACCGGACCCACTACCGCGACGTCGTCGAGTTCGTCGCCGCCGGGTGCCTGCGCGATGCCCTCGGGGTCCGGGACGGGGACTTGGTGCGGGTCGAGCTGGAGGAGGCATGACCCCCGAGTCGCTCGCCCGGTCGGTCGCCCGGGAACGCCGGCCCGAGCCGACCGGCCCGGCCGACGCGCGACGGTACGTCAACCAGTGGGTCGAGGCGGAGGCGATCGGGGCGGAACAGGTCGCAGCGTTCGTCGTGATCCTGCGCACCCGGGGCTGCTACTGGGCGGACCAGAAGGGATGCTCGATGTGCGGCTACGCGAAGGACACCCTCGGCCGTTCGGCGACCCCCGCGGAACTGACCGAACAGCTGGAACGGGCGCTCGCCCGCTACCGGGAGGAACCGTACGTGAAGGTCTACACCTCCGGCAGCTTCCTCGACGACCGGGAGGTCGATCCCGCGAGCCGGCTCGCGCTCGTGCGCGCCTTCTCCGGACGCAGCCGGCGGCTCCTGTTCGAGAGCCTCCCCGAGTTCGCCACCGACGAACGACTGGGTCCCCTGCGGGAGGCCTTCTCCGGCGAGCTCGAGGTGGCGTTCGGACTGGAGTCCACCGACCCCGGTGTCCTCGGGCGGCTCGTCCACAAGAACGCCCCCCCGTCCGCGTATCTCGCCGCCGGCGACCGGGTGCGCGCGCTCGGCGCGCGCGCGAAGGCCTACCTGCTCCTGAAGCCCCCGTACCTCGGCGAAGCGGAGAGCGTGCGGGACGTCCTCGCTTCGATCGAGACGGCCCATCCCCACTTCGACGCCCTCTCCGTGAACCCCGTCCACATCCAGAACGGGACGGTCGTCGAGTGGCTCTACCGCCGGGGTCGCTACCGGCCCCCGTGGCTCTGGTCGGTCGTCGAGGCGCTTCGCACCGGGGCGGCCCGCCGCGGGACGAGCCGCCTCGTTTCCTTTCCCACCGCCGGGGGTCTCCCGCGCGGGCCCCACAACTGCGGGCGGTGCGACCGGGAGGTCCTCGCCGCGATCGAGACCGCCTCCCTGACCCAAGCGTTCGAACCGCTCGACGCCCTCGACTGCGGCTGCCGCGCCGAGTGGGAGGCCGTGCGCCGGCTGGAGCCGCTCGGGGTCGAGGCATGAACCTCCTCCGCCCGACGCTCCCGCGGAGCTCGGAGGCGTCGATCCACCAGTTCCTGCGCGCCCACGCCGGACCGCCCGCGAACGGGGCCGTGGTGGGCCTCTCCGGCGGGATCGACAGCGCCCTCACCGCCCGGCTCGCGCGGGATGCCCTCGGCGCCGACCGGGTCCTGGGCCTCCTGCTACCGGATGCCGCCTACCCGCCCGCCCTCCTCGAGGAGACGGTGCGGTACGCCGCGGACCTCGGGGTCGCCCATCGGGTCGTCCCGATCGGCCCGGCGGTCGCCGCGATGCGGTCGCTCCTCCCCGAGGTCGTCGATCCGGTCGACGTCGGCAACCTGACCGCGCGGCTGCGGATGGTCGCCCTCTATGCGTCGGCCCGCCCTGCCGGTCGCCGGGTGGTCGGGACGGGCAACAAGTCGGAGCTGCTGCTCGGCTACTTCACGAAGCACGGCGACGGCGGGGTCGACCTCCTCC
>JAJZDF010000187.1 GCA_021828715.1 Thermoplasmata archaeon | reverse complement strand
GCGCCCGCCGGCCTCGCCGCCGCGCCGAACGGGTCGGTCCCGGGCCGGACCCATGAATCCGGGGAGCGGATGGTCCGATGGCCGTCGGGGCCGGCTCGCGGGGGCCGGGGAGCCGATCGGGGGGGCCCGGGCGGCCCGCCCGACGCTCGGCGGGATGACCTCGCCGGTGGGATCGGGACGGCGTCGGGAGTCCGGGCTCCGCCGCCCCGGCCCGACCGCTCCGGCCCGCATCCGGGCGCCCCCTCGAACCCACCATCGGAACCCCATCGTGGTGTCGGGGTCGATCTCGCGCCCGGTGGCCGGGCGCCGTGCCACGGAGGGCGGCGTGGGTTCGGGGGATTCCCGACCGCCGCCCGGGACCCCTCTGCCCGGGCCCGGCGCCTCCGTCCCGCCGCCAGCGCTCGCGGCCGCCGGCGCTTCCCCGGGGGCGTCGGTTCCCGGCGCGGCGGGAGAGGCGCCGCCCGGAGGCACCCCCGCCGGTTACGGGAACGGACCGGAAGAGACTCCGCCCGAGGTGCGGATCCCACCGGAAAAGGCGCCGCCCACCTACCTTCTCCTGCTGGTTCCCGTGGCCCTCGTCGCCGGCGGGATCGCCCTCTACTACTTCGTCGAACATCTCCGGGTGATCCCCCTCACCTACGAGCTCGTGTTCCGGCTCGCGCTCGTCTTCGCCCTCGGCTACCTGATCCTCCGTCTGGTCGGTCGGGTCCTGGAATCGATGGCCCCCCGGTGGGCCGGTCCCCGGCGCGGGGCCCGGATCCTCTCCGTGTACCGCATCATCGCCTACACGGCGCTCTTCGTGGCCCTGCTGGAGACGGCCGGGGTGAGCAGCCTCGCGCTGCTGGCGGGCGGGACCTTCGCCGGTCTGGTCCTGGGACTGGCCGGCCAGACGGTGCTCGCGAATGTGCTGGCGGGGGTCTACCTGCTGTTCGTCCGCCCCTTCGAGCTCGGGGACCGCATCACGGTGACCACGTGGCAGTACGGCCTCCTGGCGCCCGCGTACCCTCCCAAGTTCTACTCCCAGGATCTCCTGGTGCCCGGGTTCACGGGCGTGGTGACCGACGTCGGGATCGCGTACACGTCGCTCCACCTGGACGACGGCACCCAGTTCCGGATGCCGAACAGCATCCTGATCCAGGCGGCGCTCATCACGCACGAGGTGCGCGAGCGCTGGGTCCGGCTCAAGTACGAGCTCCCGCCGTCGGTGCCGCCCGAGATCCTCCTGCCGCTCCTCACGAACGGACTCGCCTCCAACCCCTGGATCGCGCGCCCCGAGAGCCTGAAGGTGCGGGTGAACCAGGCGACCCAGGCCTCCTACGTGATCTCGATCGACGCCCTCTGCAAGGGCAATCTGGAGGAACCACCGCGGAGCGCTCTCCTCATTGCGACGATGCGCATCGTCCGACCGCTCCTCCCCAGCCCCGCTGCCCCAGCCCCCGCTCCCCCCGCCCGGAGCGCGTCGGACCCGCCGGGGCGGTGAGGCGGAGCCCGGGGCTACGGGCGGCGCCTTCCCACTGGGCCGCCGGAGCCGACTGTACCGCCACCTCGGCCCGAGGTCGGGGAGCCGCGACGAAGGTCGATCGCGCGGCGGTCGGCCGTCTCTGGAACGCGTCGGCGGCCCCCGGAGGAGCGGCCCCCCCGGGCACCGACCCGCTTTTCAAGGGGTTGGGGCTGGCGGCTCCTGCATGCCGACCCCGAACCGCTCGTCCCGGCACGGCGGTGGAGCCCCCGGAGCGGTTCCCGAGGTCGGTGGGGAGGTCCCCGACCGGCCGCTCGCCTGTCTCATCGATGCGGACAATGCGTACGCGCGGATCGTCCGGGAGGTCCTCGAGGAGGCGGCCAAGTACGGGACCGTCATCATCCGCCGGGCCTACGGCGACTGGACCTCGCCGCAACTCGCCTCCTGGAAGAAGGTGCTCCACGAGCACGCCATCTCCCCCATCCAGCAGTTCGCGAACATCTCCGGAAAGAACGCGACCGACAGTGCCCTCATCATCGATGCCATGGACCTTCTGCACGGTGGCCGGGTCGAAGGGTTCTGCATCGTCTCCAGCGACAGCGACTACACGCGCCTTGCGACCCGGATCCGCGAATCCGGCCACTTCGTCCTGGGGGTCGGTCGGGCGGGCACCGCGCCCGCCTTCCGCAACGCCTGCAATGTGTTCGTGGCGATCGAGAATATCGCACCGGCCGCGGCCGAGCCGGCTCCGGCCCGGCAACCTCCCGCCCCGGCCCGACGGGGACCCGGGACGCCGAACGTCTCGCCGCTCACGAAGGCGCCCCCGGCGGCGGCGGTTCCGTTGCTGCGGAAGGCGTTCGACACCGTGGTCCGCGAGGACGGCCGGGCCTCCCTCTCGCACCTCGGGACCGCCGTCCAGAAGCTCGACCCGGCGTTCGATCCCCGGACCTACGGACGGCCGCGGCTCCGCCAGCTCGTCGAGGCGCTGATGGACACCTTCGTCCTGGAACCGAGCCCCCAACGGGGGTCGGCGGTCCTCCTCGTCCGGCTGCGGTGAGCCGCCGGCCGCCACCGGGCCGGGCGGCCCCGGCCCCGCGGGCCGGCATCCCGCGGGGCCGCGACGATCCGAAGGTTACGGGGTACCCCCGGAAGGCCGG
>JAJZDF010000186.1 GCA_021828715.1 Thermoplasmata archaeon | reverse complement strand
CTCGCGGAGGAGGAACTGGAGGCGGTGGTCGCGCACGAATGCGCCCACGTCCGACGGCTGGACAGTCGGTACCTGACGTTCTTCCGCACGCTCTCCCGGATGATGCGGTGGGACCCGATCCTCGCCGTCTGCGCGGACCGCTTGACCGCGCGAGAGGAGTTCCACGCCGATGCGGACGCGGTCGAGGCGACGGGGCGTCCCCGCGCCTTGGCCCGGGCCCTTTACAAGGCATCGCGGACCCCCCACCGCGCGCTGCCGGTCGCGGTCGGGCCCGGATTCCTCGGACGCCCGGGGCGGCGGGGCCGACGGGACGCCGACCTCCGGATCCGCCGCTTGGTCGAGCTCGCCGAGAGCGGCCGGTATCCGGAGGAGCCCGGTGGCTGAGCGCGGGCGCCGTGGCCGGACGGTCGTCGCGTCGGTCGTCGTGGTCGCGCTGCTCGCGGCCGCCGCGGTCGCCCTTCTCCCCCCCGCGCGCGCCGCAGGGTACCCCCCGCTGCCGCTCGCCGACGACGCCGGGTTCGTGGCGGCCCTCCGGGGGGCCGAACTGACCCCCGGCGGCTCGGGCGACCTGACCCTCACGATCCACGACCCGCTCGCCGGGGCGATCGATTCGGTCGTACTCACCGCCGGGATCTACGCCTTCTCCCCGTTCCCCGGTAACGCAACGACCCCGCTCGACATCGCCTCGGCCCCGCTCCTCTCGAACGCCACGATCTCCGGCCCCCAGGTCGGCGTCTCCCTCCCGTCGATCTCCCCCAACGCGAGCCGGGAGGTCACCCTGCCGGTCGCGGCCGGCGCGACGACCCCGGCCGGGACGTTCGCGGTCCGGTTCGCCCTCGCCTTCCGTTCGAACGGGGTCTCCTACAACCTCTCCTCGCGGGGATGGTTCTCCCCGGCGGTCTGGGCGGCCGGGACGACCGGCCCGAACGGCACGGTCGCGGTGAACCTGACCCGGCTCGGCGTTTCGGGGATCCTGCCCGAGACGAGCGTGCTCGTCGACTCGAACGGCTTCTCGGAGCTCCTCTGGGGCCTCCTCGGCGCGGGGATCGTCGTCGTCGGGATCGGCGCGTTCCTCTACTTCCGCCGGTCGAACTCGAGCTCGGGGACGCGGGCATCCCGGGACGATCCGACCCACGCGCCGAGGGCCTTCGGGAAGAGGCGGAGGAGCGACGGGGACTGACGGAGCAGCTGGCGGGCGACGTGCGTCGGGAAGTCGATGTCCCCGAACGCGACGATCGTGCCGGCGAGCGCCGACCCCTGGAGGGCGTCGATGACCCGGTCCAGGTCGCCGTCGTCCAGGCGGGCGAAGAGCCGCCGCAGGTAGAGCGCCCGGTGGAACTCCTCGCCGAGCTCGGCCCGCCAGCGCCGGTCGTAGTCGGCGAGCGCCGCCGCTTCCGTCCGGCCGGCGGCGAGGGCGGCGAGCGCGACGTCGGCGGCGATCTCGGCGCACCGCATCCCGGTGAAGATCCCGCCGCCGCTGAGCGGCTTCACCTGGGCGGCGGCGTCGCCGACCAGGAGGACCCCGTCGCCGTGCGTCCGCGGCAGCTCCCCGATCGGGATCCCCGAGGCAAGGTAGGCGGTCGCGCTCCGGAGCGGGCGGCCGAACCGGCGACCGAGGTGGTCGACGAGCCGATCGAAATAGACGCGCGCGGGGGTGCCGTCGGCATCGACCGCGACCCCGACCCGGGCGCCGCCCGCCCCGTCCGGGATCCACCACCCGAAGAGGCCGGGGGAGATCGTGCGGCCCAGGTAGACCTCGACGGTCTCGACATCCCCCGGGCTCTCCGGGAACTCGGCCTCGAACGCCGGGAGGATCTCCACCGGGCGACGCAGCCGGAAGGCGCGCGCGACGGTGCTCGCCACCCCGTCCGCGCCGATCACGAGGCGGGCCCGTATCTCGGCGGGGCCGTCCGGACCCGTCAGCCGGACCCGGGTCGTGCCGCCCTCCGACGCGGCCCGCCCGTCGAACCGCGTCCCCAGACGATACTCGGCCCCCGCCCCGGCCGCCCGGTCCGCGAGGTGGACGTCGAGCGCGGCCCGGTCGATGACGTGCGCCCGTGCCCGGGCGGCCTTGAAGGAGACCGCCCGGAGCGAGGGACCGAAGACGCTCGCCCCCCGGACCGACGTCCGGACGAACGTGCGGGATCCCGCGAGTTCGAGGACCCGGTCCGAGACCAGGCCCGCGCACTGGACCGGGTGGCCGACCCGCGGGTGCTCCTCGACCACGGTGACGGCACGGCCGGCCCGGGCGAGGCGGTAGGCGGCCGTCGATCCCGCCGGGCCGGCTCCGACGACCAGAACGTCGGTCTCCATGGTCCCGACGCGCTCAGGCCCCCCGCCACGGCGTCGACGCGAGGTCGGTGCGCTGGCGGGGCTCGATACCCGACTCCTCGATCGGGAGCGACCGCCCCGCCCGGTGGGCGAGGGTCCCGGTCCACGCGATCATTGCGCCGTTGTCGACGCAGAGCGCGCGCGGCGGGGCGAACGTCGTCCCCCCCCGACCCTCGACCATCTCCCGGACCATCCCGCGGAGGCGTTCGTTGCAGGCGACGCCCCCGCCGAGCACGACCGCGGAGCCGCGCCGGTGCGCGAGCGCCCGCTCGGTGATCTCGGTCAGCATCGAGTAGGCGGTGACCTCCACCGAGTAGG
>JAJZDF010000185.1 GCA_021828715.1 Thermoplasmata archaeon | reverse complement strand
CGCGGGAGAGGTCGCGACCGCGACGATGCGCAGCTGCGTTTCGAGCCCTCGCGCGGTGATGACGGTGAGCAGATTCTCGGCGTCGGAGTCGTCGGCCGCGACCAGGGCGCGCGCACGGTCGATCCCGACCGTCCGGAGATCCTCCTCCGACGACGGTTCGCCGACGGTCGCGGCAAAGCCGTCGGCCCGGAGACGATCGACCGCCCGGCCGTCCGGGACCAGCAGTACGGTAGGCACTCCCCGCCCGCGCATCGCCTCCGCGGCGGCGCGGGCCGTGGTCGACTCCCCGCAGACGATGACATGGTCGGAAAGTCCCTGCATTTGCGCTCGTTCGAGCCGCTGGGCGATGCGCTCGAGGCGTCGCTCCAGGAACGGCTGGAAAAGCACCACGACCGCCGATAAGAACGTTCCCACCCCCAGCAGGATCAGGACGACGACGAAATCCCGCGCGGCATCCGTCCGGGGGACGTACTGGGACCCGTTCGTCGAGATCGTCGCGACCGTGAAGTACAGCGCTTCGCTCCAGCCTTGGATCGGAGGAGAGAAATCGGCCCCGAGGTACCGCGCCCCCACGATCCCGGCGAGCAGGGAAAGGAGCGCGGCGACCACCACCATCAGCTGCGTCGACTCGGGGCGGCTCACCGTCCCCACGTAGGCGCCGCAGCGGGTCGGGAAGATGAAGGCGACCAGCATCGTGGCCGCGGCCGCCGCGGCCAGGGAGAATGCGTTCGGGCTGAAGAGGGCGATGAAGATCGTGAGCGCCGGCGCCAAGAGGGAGAAGAACCAGACGACCGCGCTCTGGCCGCTGACGCGGAACGAGAGGGCGACCAGCAGGATTCCGGCGATCACATCGAACGGCGCATCGTACCCGGAGAGTGCGTCTCGAATAAGATCCGGAGCGATGAGCACCCCGGAGAGCAGCCCCATCGCGACCAGGAAAAGACCGGTGCTCGCGGTGGCGATGGGCAACACCGCCTGCCGCGACCGCAGGGCGCCGGGGATCCGGGAGGCGAAGACGGCTCCGGGCCGCCCCCCCGCGCGGACCGGCCCCATCGAGGTGGTCACGGAGCGCCGGTAGAAAGCCGCATTGATTCGCGGTGTCGGCCCGAACCCCGCCTCGGGGCCGAAGCGCCGCACCGGACCTCGTCCCCGCCCGAAGTCTCCCGGGGACCGGCCCCCGGGGCCGCCGGGATCGGGAGGCGGACCGTCCGGGGGTCGGAACCACCGCCCTCGACGGGAGTCCGTCGGGCACGGGGGAGCTGCGCCGGGTGCGGGGAGGACGAGTTCTTCTGCGACCGAAGGGGCCCCCGCCCGGCGCTCGCGCCGGTATCGGATGGCCCGCGGGCTACCGGCCGCGCCGCCGGGAGCACGGACGGCCGGGGAGCGGGATGCCGCCGGGCCGCATCCCGCCTCTGCTTCGGCACCCGCCCAGCATGCCGGCCGGGCGGAGGCGCGCGCTCGCGGAGCCGGGGGCGCACGTCCGACGGGGAGCGGATCCTTGCCCCCGGTCCCCACCCCGGGCGGGGAGCGGAGCAGTCATAAGCCCCCGGCGGGTCGTACTCGGGGACGGACTCGCCATCGACCGAACCGGATCGGGGCGCCCGGCACCACCATGAGCGAACCGACCGACGCCTCCCCAGCGACGCCCCGCCGATCGAGCAAGACGTTCGAGGACCTCCCTCTCCACCCCCGCCTGCGGGAAGGGATCCGGGAGATGGGCTATCGCCAGCCGACTCCGATCCAGGAAGGGGCGATCCCCGATGCGGTGAAGGGTCGCGACCTCATCGGGACCGCCCAGACCGGCACCGGTAAGACCGCGGCGTTCCTGCTCCCGATCCTCGAACGGATGATGAGCCGGCCGAGCGGCCGGGTGTACGCGCTCATCCTGACCCCGACCCGCGAGCTGGCCCTCCAGGCCGAGGGGTTCCTGCGGCAGTTGGGCCGGCACACGAGCCTCCGAGGCGCCGCGGTCTACGGGGGGGTGGGGATGGCCCCGCAGGAGCACGCGCTCCGCGGGGGCGCCGAGATCATCGTGGCGACCCCGGGTCGCCTCCTGGACCACATGCAACGCGGCTACGTCGATTTCGGCGGACTCGAGATCCTGGTCCTTGACGAAGCCGACCGGATGCTCGACATGGGCTTCCTTCCGGACGTGCGTCGGATCGTGAGCCGCCTGCCGCGGCAGCGCCAGACGATGCTCTTCTCCGCGACGATGCCGACGGAGATCGTCCAGCTGGCCCGCGACTTCCTGCGCGAACCGAAGATGGTCCAGGTCGCCGCGGAGACGGTCGCGGCCGTGGGAGTTTCCCACCTCGCGATCGATGCCCCCACGTCCCAGAAGGCCGGCATCCTGAAGTCGCTCCTGGACGACCAACTGATGCGGAGCGTCCTCGTCTTCACTCGGACCAAACACCGCGCCAACCGGGTATCGGAGGAGCTCCAGCGGTCGGGGATACCGGCGGGGGTCATCCACGGCAACAAGAGCCAGAACCAGCGGGTGATGGCGCTGGAGGGATTCCGACGCGGGCAGCACCGGGTCTTGGTCGCGACCGACATTGCCGCACGGGGCGTGGACGTCGAAGGCGTCTCCCACGTCGTCAACTTTGACGTGCCGCACGAGCCCGAGACGTACGTCCACCGCGTCGGGCGG
>JAJZDF010000184.1 GCA_021828715.1 Thermoplasmata archaeon | reverse complement strand
GTATGACGGTCGGATCCTCCTCGTCTTCGACGACACGATCGGCTCCGAGGAGAAGAGGGTCGAGCCCGAGTTCTTCGACCTGATCCGGGGGGACTGCGAGGCGGCCGGAGTGCGGCCGGATGCCGTTTTCTACAAGTCGGACCGGATCCCGACGTTCTACCCGTGGGCCGTCCGGGTGATCGAGCGGGGCGCCGCCTACGTGTGCCGATGCCCGGCGGAGCTCCTCCGGGCGCACCGCGCGGCCGGGACCGCCTGCCCGGAGCGGTCGCAGAGCCCGTCCGAGGCCCGCGAGCTCTGGGAACGGATGCTTGGGAACGCCTTCGCACCGGGGGAGGCCGTGCTCCGCCTGAAGACGGATATCGCAGATCCGGATCCCGCGTTTCGCGACCGGGTGCTGTTCCGCATCAGCGACCTCGACCATCCCCGGGTAGGGCACCGGTACCGCGTGTGGCCGATGCTCGAGTTCTCGTGGGCGGTCGACGATGTCGAACTCGGTGTCACGCACGTACTCCGGGGCAAGGATCTCGTGATCGAGGACCGGATGCAGCGGTACATCTGGGACCTGCTCGGCGTCCGGGGGCCGCCGTTCCTCCACTGGGGCATGCTCCGGGTGCGAGAGGCAAAGGTGGCGAAGAGCAAGGCCTACCGGGAGATCAAGTCGGGCCTCTTCGACGGATGGGCCGACCCGAGGACGTGGTCGCTGCGGTCGTTGGAGCGGCGGGGGATCACGACCGAGGCCCTGCGGGCATTCATCCTGTCGTTCGGGATGTCCCTCTCCGACATCGAGGTCCCGGCGGAGACGCTGTATGCCGAGAACCGCAAGCGAATCGACGCCACCACCCCGCGCCGGGCCGTCGTCCCGGATCCCGTTCGGGTGGAGGTCGCGGACTGGCCCGACGGCCTCGATCGGGTAGAGCTGCCCAATCACCCGGACCGCCCGGAGCTCGGCCACCGCTCCCTCCCCGTCGGGCCGAGGTTCTTCCTCGCCCGTCGCGACCTGGAAGGACGCGAGGGGGCGGAGGTCCGGTTGAAGGATCTCGCCAACCTCCGGCTCGACGCCGCGCCCCCCGGTCCGGACGGCGTGGTCCGTGCGCGGTTCACGGGCCGGGAGAACCGACGCCTGCCGAGGCTTCAATGGGTCGGCGAGGAGGGAGCGGTAAAGGTCGACCTCCTCGGCTTGGAGGGGGAACACACGGCGGCGCTCGGCGAGGCGTCGCTCGTCGACGCCCGGCCCGGAGATATCTACCAGTTCGAGCGGGTCGGGTTCGTGCGGGTCGACGGCGACTGGGTCCCCGGGGTCCACCCGTTGCGGGTCGTTTACGGCCACCCCTAGGCGGGCCGAAAGATTAGATGCTCCCTCGGGGTGCCGCGCCGGTATGAAGTTCCTCCACACGTCGATCACCGTTCGGAAGATGGACGAGAGTCTCCGATTCTACACCGAGGTGATGGGACTCCAGTTCGAGCGCCGCTGCACCCTCCCGGAGAACCACGCAGAGATTGCATTCGTCCGGGATCCGGAGAGTGGGGCGCAGGTCGAGCTGACCCACTGGGAGGGGCGAGAGACGATCGAGCCCGGAGAGCAGCTCGACCACCTCGCCTTCGAGGTCCCCGACATGGACGCCTTCCTCGCGGCCGCGCGGTCCTGGGGGGCCCGGGTCGCGAAGGAGCCGTTCCGCCTCGCCGGGGGAACCTCCCGCCTTGCGTTCCTCCTCGACCCCGACGACGTTTGGATTGAGCTCATCGAGCGCACGCCCCGGGTCGGCTGAGCGGGCGCCCATGTCGGCAGGTCCGCAATCCCCCGACCCGTGGAGGGAGCTCGACGCAGTCCTGGTCGCGACGTTCTTCGTCCGCTTCGCATTCGGGATCACGGTCGTAGTCTTCGCCGCCTACATCACGGGTGCCTCGGTCGGGATCTCGGCGAACAACGTCGGGGTCGCCGGCCTCGTCAGCGCACTGGCCCCGTTCGGAGAGTTCTCGACGGTCCTCGTCTCGGGGTACGTGGCCGACCGCCGTGGGCGCTGGCCCGTCCTCTTCGCCGGCGCCGGTGCTGCTGCACTGCTCTTTGTGGTCGCCGCCGCCACCCGCGATCCCCTCGCCCTCGGGGGGATCAACTTCCTCTTCGGGGTCGGGAGCGGGGCGAGCCTTGCCGCCAGCCTCGCGGTGGTCGGAGACCGCGCCGGCGCCGACCACCGGGGCTACGAGATGGGTCGGTTCGACGCGGTGAACCTGTTCGGCTGGACGTCCGGGATCGGAGCGGGCCTTGCCCTGCTCGGCGCCCTTCCGAACCGTGACCTTGGGGGGGTCTTCCTGGTCGGAGCCGGAGCCCTCACGCTCGGCCTGGCGGTCGCCGCGCGCCTCCTCCGGGACCGGCCGGCCGTTGCCCCGACCGGGAGTACCTCGTTCCGCGAGGTCCTCGGGCAGGCGGTCCGGCGCCCGGTACTGCTGGTCACGCTGCCGTGGCTCGTGATCTACGCGCTGATCGGAACGGCCCTCGTCTTCCTCGGGCCGGCCGCGACCGGGGCGGAGCTCCCGACCTCCTGGCTCGCGCTCGCCATCGCGGTCGGGGGTCTGGCGCTCGTCGCAACCCAGCCGTACTACGGTCGGCTCGCGGACCGGTACGGGCGCGCCCGTCTCCTGGCGGTCGGCACGGT
>JAJZDF010000183.1 GCA_021828715.1 Thermoplasmata archaeon | reverse complement strand
GAGCATGCCCTTCCCGCCACGGCGCGGGGCAAGAGGTGGGCGCGATATAACCCATGGCCGGCCGGGCCCGCGACGCCGGCGAACGCCATCGGCCGGGCCCCCGCCGTTCCCGAGATGGCGGAAGGCTCCCGACCCGGCCTTGTTGCCCGTTGCGTAGAAACGGTTCCGGTCGACCTCGGCGCTGACGGGGCGAAGGGTGCGGCCACTCTGACTACCGGAGGAAGGAGGCGACCGGCTCGGGGTGCGCCGGCATCGATCGTAGCTCCCGTTCCACCCGGTGCGAATCTCTTCCTTGTCTTCGGGCACCCGTTCGCCCACCGCGGATGCTGGAGGACGGTCCCCCCTTGTTCGTGGCGTCCAGTTCCGGCGCATACGGCGGGAACCGAGGGGCAGCACGGTCGTCGAAGAGGGTAGTACCCGACCGCTCCCGCTCTCGGAAGGCGTTTAGTAGGCCGAGGTCCGTTGGAACCGGGAGGGGGTACGGTTCCCGAACCGGATGCGCATGGCCTACGACATGTACCAGGAGGTAATCCTTCAGCACTACCGGGCGCCGCACAACTTCGGAGCCCTCGAGCCGGCGGACCGCACGGGCGAGGATTCCAACCCACTGTGCGGCGACCACATCTCCATCCGCCTCCGGTTGGACCCCGGCGGCCAGCGGATCGAGCAGGTCCGATTCGAGGGAGACGGCTGCGCGATCAGCATGGCGAGCGCGTCGATGCTGACCGATGCGCTCGTGGGGACGTCCCTCGACGAGGCGAAGCGGATGACGCAGGATGACGTCATCGCCCGGCTCGGCATCCCGCTCTCCCCCGTGCGGGTGAAGTGCGCGCTGACCGGATTCGTCGCGCTGGGCCGGGCCCTCCACCCGGAGCTTGCCACGGCCACTTCCCACGGGTAACGGGGGACGGAGGCCGATGCGTCCCCCCGACGGTTCGACGCCCGCCGGCCGGGCCCGAGGAGCCGTCCCGTGGTGACGATCGACCCGGAGATCTGCGTTCTTTGCGGGCTCTGCACCGGAGTCTGCCCCCCGAACGCCATGGAGCTCACGGCCACGGAACTCCGGATCCTGTCGAACTGTACCGACTGCGGCTGGTGCGTCCCGTACTGTCCCGTCGGGGCGATCTCGGGCGGGCGCCCGGTCCGCGTATCGAGGCCGCATGCCTGAGGCGCACCGGCCGCGGGTGTTGCTCGTCGACCCGTACCTCGCGCGCGAGGACCCGATGGATCGGAAGTTCGTGGAACTGTATCCCTCCCTCGGGCTTCTCCAGCTCGGGGCCTACCTGCGCGCCCACGGCTGTGACGTACGGATGGTCGACCTCACGTTCGCGCGCGATGCCGCGCCGGTGACGGAGGCGCTGCGGGAGTACGCGCCCACCGTGATGGGGGTCCATACGAAGACCCTCACCTTCGAGCGGTGCCGGCTGATCGCTGCGGCGGCCCGGGCGGCCGGCATCTACAGTGTGGCCGGGGGCCCCGACTCGGCGACCCGCCCGGGGATCTACCTCGACGCCGGGTTCGACGCCGTCGTCACCGGCGAGGGGGAGGCGGCGATCGTCGAGATCGCTCGGGCGGTCGCCGGGGGCGACGAGGTCGCCGGGCGGGCCGGTGTCGTCGTCCGCCAAGACGGCCGGCTCGTTCGCGGCCCGCACCGACCGTACCTGAAGGACCTGGACGCCCTCCCGCTCCCCGCCTGGGACCTGGTCGACATGGACCGGTACCTGGACGAGTGGGAGAAGCGCACCGGGGAACGCCGTGTGGCCGTCCTCACATCCCGAGGCTGTCCGTTCGACTGCTCCTGGTGCTCGAAGCCGACGTTCGGGCGGAGCTTCCGCCAGCAGTCCCCCGAACGGGTCGTCGCCGAGATCTGCGCCCTCCAGGAGCGGTACCGCGCGAACTACGTCCGGTTCTGCGACGACGTCTTCGGGGTCTCCCGCGCCTGGATCGAGCGTCTGTTGGACGCGATGGCGGAGGCGGGAGTGGTGCTGCGCTTCGAGGTCCTGGCGCGGGTGGACCTGCTGAAGCCGGATCTCCTCCACCGGCTCCGGGAGGCCGGGCTGGCCCGCGTCTACGTCGGGGTCGAATCGGGGTCGCAGAAGATGCTCGACCTCATGAACCGGGGGACCCGCCTCGCCCAGGTCGAGCGAACCGCGGCGGCGCTCCGCGCCGAGGGGATCCGCCAGTTCTGGTTCCTGATGCTCGGCTACCCCGGAGAGACCCTCGAGGACATCGAGGCGACCCTCCGGCTTTTCCGGAAGTTCTCCCCCGAGGAATACTCGGTCTCCATCGCCGTTCCGATACCCGGCACCCGGTTCCACGAGACGGTGAAGGCGCGTCTCCTCGGCCGGGCGCCGCGCCGCACCCGGGCGGCGGGAGGGGGCGCCCTGCTGTACGAGGCGGCGTACCCCGAGTCCCTCTACAAGTGGGAGCAGGCTCGGTTCGGGCTCGAGGCCGCCCTCGGTAAGGCACGAAATCGTCTGCAGCCGAAGGTGGTGGAGGGGGTCGGGCACGTCGCCGATCGGTTCCACGAGCGCGTCGCGACCCCCCTCCTGACTGGACGGAAGTCCCCGCCGATCAAACCGGAGTGATCCCGCCTCCGGCCCCCCGCGAAGCGCCCGCCTCATCCGGACGGCGCGGAGGCGCGGGGGTGGCGGGGACACGGGCGACGGAGCCGGCAGAAGCGGCACTTCTCG
>JAJZDF010000182.1 GCA_021828715.1 Thermoplasmata archaeon | reverse complement strand
TTCCGATCTGTACGTCTCGACCGCCCGGGGGCTCTGCTCGAAGCCGAGCCCGCTCGCCTTGAAGCCGCCGAACGGGGTCTGCGGGAACGTCGTCGGCGCCTCGTTCACCACGACCATCCCGCTCTCGAGGCGGCGGGCGACCGTATGGGCGGTGCCGAGGTCGCGGGTCCAGACGGCGGAGAGGAGCCCGTACGACGAGGCGTTCGCCGCCGCGAGCGCGGCGTCGACGTCCGCGAAGCCGTCCGCGACCAGGACGGGGCCGAAGATCTCCTCCCGGACCGCCCGGGAGGAGGGCGGGACGTTCGATAGGACCGTCGGACGGACGAAATTGCCGCTCCCGAGCGCCGGGTCGGTCGGCCGGCCGCCGCCCGTGACGACCGTGCCGCCGTCCGCCCGCGCCGTCTCGATGTAGCCGAGGACCGTCTCGGCCTGCTCCGCGGAAACGAGCGGCCCCATCTCGACGCCGTCCTGGAGCCCGGGGCCGAGCCGGAGACGCTCGGCGATCCCGCGGACCTTCTCGACGAACGCCGCGCGGATGCTCTCGTGGACGAGCAGCCGGGAGGCGGCCCAGCACATCTGGCCCGCGTTCCCGAAGATCCCGAAGCCGACCGCCTTGGCCGCCCGGTCGAGGTCGGCGTCCGGGAAGACGAGGACCGGCCCCTTCCCGCCGAGCTCGAGCGTGGTCGGGACGAGGCGCCGCGCCGCGACCTCCGCCAGGCGGCGCCCCGCGTCCCCGCTCCCGGTGAACGTCACCGACCGGCACGCGGGATGCTCGACCAGCGCCTCGCCGACCTCGGCGCCGGGTCCGGTGACGACGTTCAGGATGCCGTCCGGCACGCCGGCGGCCCGCGCGAGGCGCGCCAGGGCGATCGCCGTGAGCGGCGTGAGGCTCGCCGGCTTCAGGACGACCGCGTTGCCGGCGGCGAGCGCCGGCGCGACCGACCGGACGGAGAGGAGGAGCGGATAGTTCCACGGCGCGATGTGGACGGTGACGCCGAGCGGCTCCCGCACGGTGTAGTCGAGCCGGCCACCCGGGACGGGGATCGTCTCGCCGTGGATCTTGTCGGCTAGGCCGCCGAAGTACTCGAGGGTCCGGACGACGTACCCGACGTCGCCCCGGGACTCGCGGAGCGGCTTTCCCATGTTCCGGGTCTCGAGGCGGGCGAGCGTCTCCGCCTCCCCCTCGACGAGCCCTGCGAGCTTCCAGAGCGCCTTCGCCCGGGCGGCGCCCGGGTCGGCGGCCCACGGCGACTCCCGGAACGCCCGCTCCGCCGCCTCCATCGCCGCGCGGGCGTCCTCCCGCGTGCCGACCGCCACGTCGGCGAACGGCTCGTTCGTCGCGGGGTCGAGGAGGGGGCGGCGGGTGCCGGTCGTCCCGGGGGTCTCCTTGCCGCCGATGAACTGGTCGAACGAGGTCGAGGATGCGGGGGCGGCCATGTCGCCGGTTCGAGCGCGGCGCCGCACTTAGCGGTTCGTATGCCCGCCGTCCAGGAGCTCGTAGCTCCGGCCCTTCCACTCGATCGGCCGGCGCCGGAGCCCGCGGAGGAGCGAGGTCGAGACGAGGACCAGGTAGTACCCGACCGCGAGCGGGTAGAGGAGACCGTAGGCGGCGGGGGCGCCGACGCCCCGGGCGAAGCCGACGTGCTTCCCGAAGAGGGCGAGCCAGAGGAACCCGCCCACCGCGGCGAGGAGCGGCGAACCGGCGAGCAGGCCGAGCGGCAGGACGCCCAGCGGCAGGAGGTAGAGCCCGACGAGCCCGGCGAAGCCGCCGACGAGCCGCGGGGCGGAGAACTCCGTGCCGTGGATGTTCTTGAGGAGTCCCTCGAACATCTCGCGGCGGTCGCGGTACATCCGGGTCGTCGCGAGAGCCGGCGCGTGGGCGATCCGGAGGCGGGCCCCCGCGGCGCGGAAGCGCCGGGCGAGCTCGATGTCCTCGAGGACGTAGCCGCGGATCGCCGCGTGGCCGCCGAGCCGTCGGTAGACGTCCCGGCGGACGAGGAGGAACTGGCCGTTGGCGATCGCGGAGCGGGAGGTGTCCCGGTTCGTCCGCGGCGCCCGGAAGTAGGTGAGGACCGTCTGGATGAAGAACGGCAGGACGAGCCGCTCCCAGAAGCCGCCCATCTCGACCGCCGGGGAGATCGACACCAGGTCGGCGCGCTCCGCCTCGGCCCAGTCGACGACCGTCCGGACGGCGGCCGGGGCGCACCGCACGTCGGCGTCGAGGAAGAGGATCCACTCCCCCTCCGTGGCGAGGGCGCCGTTCCAGCAGCCCCAGTTCTTCCCGACCCAACCGGCCGGGAGCGGCGCCTCCTCGATCCCGCGGACCCGCGGCCCGCGCGCCGCCACGACCTCCCGGCTCCGGTCGGTCGAGCTGCCGTCGACGACGACGATCTCGAGCCCGGCGGCATCCTGGGCGAGCAGCCCGTCGAGGGTCCCGGGGAGGTCGATCTCCTCGTTGCGGGCGGGGATGACGACGCTGACGCGCGGTCGCGGGCGGGCGTCGGGGGGCGCGGGCGCCAGCACCGGCATCGCGTAGGCGAAGACGATCGCCGCCCCCTGGAACAGCAGCACGGCCCCCGAGGCGGCGAGGACGGCGACGACCGCCCAGAGGGGGAGCATCGCCCGGCGTAGCCGCCCTTTGATAAAGCCGTGGCCGGTCGCCCCGGAGGACGTTCCGCGATGCCGACCGTCGAGCACCCGCGGATCCGCCCCG
>JAJZDF010000181.1 GCA_021828715.1 Thermoplasmata archaeon | reverse complement strand
GCGAGATCGCGCCGGTCGCCTCCACGACCAGGTCGAAGCGGGCGTCGCCGAGGGCGCCGACCCCCGGGGCGGCGTTGCGGTGCGTCGCCCCGATCCGGGCGAGGAGCCGGGCGGCGGGAGTGGAGTCGTCATGCCGGTCGATCCCGGTGACGTCGTAGCCGCGGACCCGCAGGAGGAGGGCGGCGAGCATCCCGACCGCCCCGGTGCCCGCGACGAGCGCGGTGGGGGGACGGGTCGGCGGGTCGCCCGGCGTCGTCCCGCGGCGGTCGATGACCTTCTGCCCCATGACGACCGCCTTCTCCACGATCGTGAGCGGCTCCAGGAGGACGGCGACCGGGCGGAGCGCCGGGGGGACGTGCACGAGGTAGAGGGGCTGCTCGACGTACTGGTCGGCCATGAACCCCGGCGCGCCCCCGATCCCGCGCTCGGTGAAGCGGCCGGTCTCGCACTCGTCCGACCGGTTCGCGCGGCAGAACCGATCCCCGCCGCATCCGCGGCGGACGGTCGCGACGACGAGGTCCCCCGGCGCCCAGCCGGTCACGTCCGGCGCGACCTCCCGCACCCGGCCCAGGTTCTCGTGCCCGAGGATGAGGTACGGCACGCCGGCCGGCGGGGCCCCGTACTTCCCCGTCACGATGTCGCGGTCGGTCCCGCAGACCCCGCATTCGAGGACGTCGACCCGGACCGAGCCCGGTCCGAGGGGCGGCTCCGGCACCTCCTCCAAGGAGCCGCCGGGCGCCGGCGGACGGACGCAGAGCGCGCGCATCGTCACCGCCTCAGGAACGGCTCGAGGCGAGGCCGCAGCGGTTCGAGGCGGGCCCGGACCGCGGCGGCCTCCTCGGGTGCCAGGGCGTCGTACGGGGCCCGGTACCCGACGTCGACTCCCCACAGCTCCTGGGCGAGGAACTTGTCGGCCGCGGGGAACGGGGCGGCCCGCGACACGTCGACCAGCGCGTCGACCACCGCCTGGAGCTCGGCGGCGCGCGGCTCCTCGCCGGCACGGGCGGCCCGGACGAGCTCCACGCAGAGGCGGGGGACGAGATTCGCCATCCCCATGATCGCCCCCGCGGCGCCGAGGCGGATCGCCTCGCGGGCGAAGCCGTCGTCTCCCGGCATCACGACGAACCCGGGCGGAGCGCCCGAGAGGAACGACCGCACGCTGTCGAGGGAGCCCGAGGTGTCCTTGACGCCGGCGAGGATCCCCTCCCGTCCGAGCCGGTGCACGAGCCCGGGATCCAGGCGATAGCCGACGAGCGAGGGGATGTTGTACGCCAGGAGCGGGATCGTGACGGCGGCCCGGATCGCCCGGTAGTACCGCTCGATCGCGGCCGGGCCCGGATGGAGGTAGTACGGCGGGACCGCTACGACCGCCGCGGCGCCGAGTCCCTCCGCATCCTCCGCGTAGGCGACGGCCCGCCGGGTCGACGGCGCCCCGACCCCGACCCAGACGTCGGTGGGGCCGATCGCGCTCTCGATCACGTTCTCGAGCAGCCGGGGGCGCTCCTCGTCGTCGATCGACGGGAACTCGCCGAGCGAGCCGAGCGCGAACAGGTGGTCGACCTTCGCTTCCGAGAGCGCCCGGGCGAACTTCGCGTTCCGTCCCGTGTCGAGCGCACCGTCGTCGGCGAAGAGGGTGACCGTGGGGACCGAAAGACCCGCCAGCGTCATGGCGCCCGCACGCCGGCGACCCTTAATGCCTCCACCGCCCTCGAACCCTCGAGAGGTCTCGCGCGGCGCATGCGGTGGGTCGGGGTCGACGAGGCGGGGCGGGGGAGCTTCCTCGGTCCGCTCGTCGTCGGGGCGTTCGCGATCGACTCCGACGGGGTCGATGGGCTGCGGGCCGCGGGGGTCCGGGACTCGAAGATCCTCACGCCGGCCGCCCGGACGGCGTGCTACGATCGGCTCCGCACCCTGGGAACGATGCGGTCGATCTCCCTCGACCCCGCGACGATCGACGGGGCGGTCGCCCGCCACCGGCTCAACGACCTCGAGGCGACGGCGTTCGGACGCATCCTGGGCGGCCTCCACCCCGACGAGGCCCGGGTCGACGCGTGCGACGCCGACCCGGCGCGCTTCGGGGCCCGGGTCCGCCGGGCGGGCGGGCTCACCGTCCCGGTCCGGGCGGCGCACCATGCCGACCGGGACGACCCGGTCGTCGGCGCCGCGTCGATCGTCGCCAAGGTGCGGAGGGACCGCGCGATCGCGGCGCTGGCCGCGCGCCTAGGCCGTCCGGTCGGCAGCGGCTATCCGTCCGACCCCGAGACGGTCGCGTTCGTCCGGGAATGGCTCGCCGTCCACCGGCAGCCGCCGCGCTGGCTGCGCCGGTCGTGGGCCACGATGGGAAGGGTTATGCCGCCGCCGCGGGCTCGGACCTTGGACCGGTTCGATCCATGACGATCGAGGAGACGCTCGCGTCGCTCGTCGAGCGGTTCAACCGCCACGCCGCGCGGAATCCCGCGACCGCGGAGGAGCTCCAGGGGCTCGACCGGACGATCGTCGTCCGTCTGACCGACGAGGGGACGTACTCGGTCGATCTGCACGGGGGCCGGCTCGAGAACCTCCGGAGCGGCGGGGCCCCCCGCGCCCAGGTGACGATCACGACCGACGCGGCGACGTTCCGGGGCTTGGTGGCGAAGGAGATCGGCCCGATGAAGGCGCTCGTCACGCGGAAGCTCGCGATCGAGGGGAGCCTCGAGGACAAGCTCCTCTTCCGCAAGCTACTT
>JAJZDF010000180.1 GCA_021828715.1 Thermoplasmata archaeon | reverse complement strand
ACCGCCTGGAACTCCCGATCCCTTCCCTGCTTCGCCGTCCCGCCGGCGCTGTCCCCCTCCACCAGGAACAGTTCGGAGATGGTCGAGTCGCGGGAGTGGCAGTCGGCGAGCTTCCCGGGCAGCCCGCCCCCTTCCAGGAGGCCCTTCCGCCGGGTCAGTTCGCGGGCCTTCCGCGCCGCCTCGCGCGCTTGCGACGCCTGGAGCGCCTTGGCGACCAGGGCCTGGCCGATGGCGGGGTGCTCCTCGAGATACTCCGCGAGCTTCTCGTTGACGGCGCTTTCGACCTGCCCCTTCACCTCGGAGTTGCCGAGCTTCGCCTTCGTCTGGCCCTCGAACTGCGGCTCGAGGACCTTCACCGACAGGACCGCGGTGAACCCTTCCCGGACGTCCTCGCCCGTCAGGCCCTCCCGGTCGCCCTTCAGGAACCCTCGCTGGCGCGCGTAGTCGTTGAGCGTTCGGGTGAGCGCGGCCCGGAGGCCGACCACGTGGGTCCCGCCGTCGATCGTGTTGATGGTGTTGACGAACGCGAGGACCGTCTCGTTGTAGCCGTCGTTGTACTGGATCGCGAGGTCGATCTCGGTGGTGTCGCGCCGGGCGTGGAGCGACACCGGCGGCCGAAAGAGGACGTTGACCCCCTGGTTGAGGTCCTCGACGAACTCGACGAGCCCGCCGGCGTGGTGGAACGTCTCGCGGCTCCCGTCCCGCTCGTCGACGAGCTGGATCGCGACCCCGGGGTTGAGGAACGAGAGCTCCTTCAGGCGGCGTCCGATCGTCTCCTTGTCGAAGACGGTCGTCTCGAGGATCGTCCCGTCGGGCTTGAACCGCTGGGTCGTGCCGGTCGCCTCGGCATCGCCGACGATCCGGACCGGGGCCACCGGCACCCCGCGCTCGTACCGCTGGAAGTACTCGTGCCCGCCGCGCCGCACCCGTACCTCGAACCACTCGCTGAGCGCGTTCACCACGTGGACGCCGACGCCGTGGAGCCCGCCCGACACCTTGTAGGCGGATTTGTCGAACTTCGAGCCGGCGTGCAGGACCGTCATCACGATCTCGAGCGCCGGACGGTGGTACTTCGGATGCTCCTCGACCGGGATCCCCCGGCCGTTGTCCCGGACGGAGAGCGAGCCGTCCGGGTGGATCGTCACGTCGATGTCGGTGCAGGCGCCCGCCAGCACCTCGTCGATCGAGTTCTCGACGACCTCCCAGACCAGGTGGTGCAGTCCCCGGACGTCGGTCGAGCCGATGTACATGCCCGGGCGCTTGCGGACCGCGGAAAGCCCTTCGAGGATCTGGATCGAACTCGCGTCGTAGACCGGCGTCGCCATGCGGGTTTTTCCCCTCGGAAACCGTCGGCCGGAGCCGGCGTGATCTGCCGAGCCGGACCTGCGTTATAACCCTTCGCGGACGGGGGCCCTCCGTGCCGCCGGGACGCCGGCCCCGGAGCGCCCGCGGGCCCCCCGGGGGCTGCCCTGCAATGCCTAATACGGCCGCCCCTCCTCTCTCGGACGCGACATGCCCGACCCCGCGGAGAAGCCCGAACCGGAGCCGACGGCACCGGCCGACGCGACCCCCGCTCCGGCGTCCCCCCGGCCCGATGGCCGGGGGTCCGCTGCCCCCCCGGCCGAGCCGGATCCTTCCGCCCCGGCCCCGCCGGCGGAGGAGTGGGCGACGCGGTACCGGTATCTCTTTGCCGACTTCGAGAACTTCCGCCGGCGGGCCGAGCGGGAGCGCGAGGCGATCTCCCGGCAGGCCCGGGCGGCGCTGATCCGCGAGCTATTGCCCATCGTGGAGGCGTTCGGCGCGGCCCGGGACGCCGTGCGACGGCTGCCGGGTGCCGATCCCGTCCGCCACGGGATCGAGCTGCTCGAGCGCGAGTGGATGACGTTCCTGAAGCACGAGGGCGTGAGCCCGATCGCCCACGTCGGCGAGGCGTTCCGGGCGGAGGAGCAGGAGGCGGTCGGTGAGACGCCTCCCCGGGAAGGCATCCCCGACGGGAGCGTCGCCGAGGTGGTCCAACAGGGATACCGATTCTTCGGCGGGGTCCTGCGCCCCGCGAAGGTCGTCGTCGCCCGGGCCCGGCCCGCGGCGGCCGCGGCCGATGCCTCTCCAGAGGAGTCGGCATGAACCGTACGTCGGAGATCTCGGGGCTGTACCGCAAGTCGATCGCCGAGCGCCGGGCGCTGGCCCGGGAATGGGCCGGGCTCTCGGAGGAGGAGGCCCGCGCGTGGGAGTTCCCTCCGGGGGTCGACCCCGGGACGCTCGATCGCATGATCGAGAACGTCATCGGAGTCATGCCCCTGCCGCTGGGGATCGCGACCCACTTCCGCGTCAACGGCAAGGAGTACCTCGTCCCGATGGCGATCGAGGAACCGAGCGTCGTCGCGGCGGCGTCGAACTCGGCGAAGGTCGCCCGCACCACGGGGGGATTCTTCGCCCAGAGCACCGACCCCGTCATGATCGGGCAGGTCCAGATCATGGACGTCCCGGACCCGGCGGCGGCGCGGCTCCGGCTCCTCGCGGCCCGGAACGAACTGCTCGCGGCGGCGAACGCGAAGGACCCGGTCCTCGTCCAGTTCGGAGGCGGGGCGAAGGAGCTCGAGGTGCGGCTGCTCCCGTCCCCCCGGGGACCGATCGTCGTCGTGCAGCTCCTGGTCGATGCCCGCGACGCGGGCGGGATGAACGCCGTCAACACGATGTGCGAGGCGCTCGCCCCCGAGCTCGCC
>JAJZDF010000179.1 GCA_021828715.1 Thermoplasmata archaeon | reverse complement strand
GTCCATCGTTCCCACGCGCTGCTCGAGCTCCGGCAGGGAGTTCAGGGGCCGGTCGGGCACCTGGCGGCCGGTGCCGAGGTACTCGGCCGCGCCCTCCACGAGACGGGAGAACTCGAACGGGAAGAGGATCTTCGTCGCCTGCCCGTTGCCGAGGTTCGAGACGGTGTCGAGCGAGAGGACCGTCAACGCCTTGGCGTCCAGCACGCCCGCTCCGAGCGACAGGATCCGGAGCCGTTGCGCTTCTCCCTGGGCTTCCAGGATCGTCGCGACCCGGGCTCCTTCGGCCTCGAGGATCTGGGATTGCCGGACCCCCTCGGCCTGGAGGATGCGGGACCGCTTGTTCCCTTCCGCGACGAGGATCGCGCTCCGCTTTTCCCCGTCCGCCCGGAGCACCGCGGCGCGCCGCTGCCGCTCGGCCGAGGTTTGCTCCTCCATCGCGGCCTTGACCGGCCCGACGGGGTCGACCTCCTTGATCTCGACCGCGTCGACCCGGACCCCCCACTTGTCCGTGGCCTCGTCGAGGATGTCGCGGAGGCGGGTGTTGATCCGGTCCCGGTTGTAGAGGATCTCGTCGAGTTCCATGTCGCCAATGATCGACCGAAGGGTCGTCTGAGCGAGCGCCAACGTCGCGATATGGAAATCCTGGACCTGGAAGATCGCCTTCGGGGCGTCGACGACCTTGATGTAGATGATCGCGTCGACGTTCGTCGGGGAGTTGTCCTTGGTGATGACCTCCTGGCGCGGGACTTCCAGGACCTGCGTCCGGAGATCGATCTTCATCACCGTCGACAACGGGCTCACGAGGTTGAACCCGGGGTCGATCATCTTCTTGTACGACCCGAGCAGCGTGACCAGTCCGTTCTCGTACGGTTGGATGGTGTAGATCGACCGGTACAGGAGAATCAAGAGGATGATGAGACCCAAGACCAGCCCGACGATCACGATGGTGAAATCCACGGTAGACGCCCCCGAACCGGGCTCCCCCACGCGGGGAGAGGGTGTAACCTTTCCCTACGGGGCGGGGGGCGCCGGCGAGCCCGCCGTTTCGATCGGGACGACCCGGAGCGAGACTCCCTGACCGTGGACGACGCGCACGCGGGTCCCGACCGGGATCGGAATCCCCGAGGTGGCCGACCACGTCTCCGAATGGATGCGGACCTTCCCCCTCAGATTATCCGGCTGGATCCCGACGATCACGATCGCCTCCTCGCCGACGAGGCCGACGCTCGTGGTGCTCATCGGTCGGTGGGTCGGCGCGACCCAACGGTAGTACGGGATCTCGATCGCCACCGCGAGGAACGCCGAGAGGACGATCGCCAGCGGGCCGACCCAGCTGTCCAGCAGGGCGTTCGGGAAGAACAGATAGAGGAATCCGGCGACGAAGAGGATCGAGCCGGGGATCAGGAGGAGGGCGCCGGGATGGACGAGTTCGAGCGCCAGCAGCACGACACCCACCACCACGAGGGTCAACCCGATCGCGTCGAGGGCCATCTTCGAACCTCCGTCAGAAGCAAACGGGGCCGGCAGATAAAGCCGGGGGAGTTACCGGATGTAGCGCCCGGTCGTCTCGAGGTCGAACCGGGAGACGACCTTGAGACGCCTCCCGCGTCCGCCGGGGGCGCCGGCGAGGAACGGGTACATCGCCCAGAGGTCCCCCTCCGCCATCCGAGTCGCCAGGTGCTGGGGGCCGAACGCCGTCCGGGTGACGTGGGCGGTCACCTCGCGGACGGCGCGCTCGTCGAGGTAGCCCAGCGCGTGGAGGTACTCGTGGGCGAGGATCACGTAGAGGAACGAGTTCACCTCGAGCGGCCCGGAGGCGTGCGTCCGCATCGCCTCGAGCAGGCCCTCGTTCAGCACGATCATGTTGCCGGTCACCTGCCAGTACGCCCCGAGCTGGGGCGGCAGGTCCGAGAGGGTCAGCCCGAGACCCGGCCGTTCGATGCCGAGGACGGAGCGGACGGCCGCCCGGACCACCCGGAAGACCTGATCGAAGTCGGCCGGTAGCTCCAGCCGCCGCCCGAGCGAGGGAAGGGCCGTCGGCGGCTCGCGGGAGCGGGCGCTGGGCGCCGCGGTCGGTTGCGCGGGGAGGGGAGCGTCGAACGGCGCCATCGACCGGAGTATCCGGCACGGGAGGGTATATAGGGACGGTTACGGCCGCGCCACCGCACGCCGCTTCCCGGCCAAGACCCTAAGAGAGCGCCCGCGCTGGCGCGGTCGTGCCCCAACCCGAGGACGTGGTCCTGCCGCGCCGCCGGGAACGGTTCCCGGACCGACGCAAGGAGCGCTCCGACCGCGACCTCCTCGATTCGTTCTTCGACCGCCCGACCCTTTTGGCCGTCTCCCGCCTCATCAACCGGGGCCTGGTCGACTCCATCGACTTTCCGATCGCTACCGGAAAGGAGGGCGGGGTCTTCCGGGCGACCTCGGGGGATGGTTTCCGCGCCGTCAAGATCTACCGGATCTCGAACAGCACCTTCCACAACCTGCCCGCCTACGCCTTGGAGGAGCTCCGGCGCGAGACGAGCGTCCGGAACTTCGCCGGGCTCATCTGCGGGTGGACCCGGCGCGAGCACAGCATCCTGGGCCGACTCGCCGACGCCGGGGTGCGGGCGCCCCATCCGTACGGCCACCTCCGCAACTGCCTCGTCATGGAGTTCGTCGGCAACGCGGCCGGCGCGGCTCCCCGCCTCCGGGACGCCGTCCTGGATGACCCGGCCGGGATCTACGAGCAGCTCG
>JAJZDF010000178.1 GCA_021828715.1 Thermoplasmata archaeon | reverse complement strand
GAAGACGCTGCCGCTGCGCCGGGCGAAGGCGGTGGTCGTCGGGGAGCCGACCGGGCTGCGCGTCGCCGCTTCCGAGAAGGGGGTCCTCGACCTCGCGATCGAGACCCGCGGGAAGGCCGCCCACGGGGCGATGCCCCACCTCGGGGAGAACGCGATCGGCAAGATGATGCGGATCCTCCGCGGCCTCGAGTCGTTCAAGGGCCGCATCGCCCACCCCGAGCTCGGCTCCGTAACGCTCAACATCGGGACGTTCAACGGGGGGACCCGCCTCAACGTCGTGCCGAACAAGTGCGCGGCGGAGGTCGACATCCGCTTCCCGCCGCCGTACACCCCCGATCAGCTCTACCACGAGGTCGAGGAGCATCTCCGCCGGATCAAGACCCCCTTCACCCTCCGCCGCATCCTGACGATGCCGGCGGTGCAAATCGACCCCAACGCGGAGCACGTCCGGCTCCTGCGCGAGGTCGCGCAGGCGGAGACCGCCGTCCTGGTCCACGCCTCCGAGGCGGTCTACTACAGCCTCGTCAACCCGCGGGTCGTGATCTTCGGCGCCGGCGAGGAGGAGCTCTCCCACCAGGCGAACGAGTACGTGAAGATCGAAGCGGTCTCCCGGGCGACCGAGGTCTACAAGAAGTACGCCCAGCGCCTCGTCACCGTCCGCGCGCCGACGGCGGCGTAGGGCTCCGCCCACGCCCTTATCAAGAGGTCCCGGCGCTACCCGGAATTCGTGAAGGTCGCGCTGGTCTCCACCCGATTCCCGCCCGGGCCCGGGGGCGTCGAGCGCCACGTCGCGGAGATCGCCCCGCGGATCCACGCGCGCGGCGTCGACGTCGACGTCTACGCGAGCGACCTCCTCCGCGAGTACCCGTGGGAACGCCTCCCGCCGTCGATCCCGCGGGAGGAGGTGCGTCCGTTCGGCCGCGTCCACCGCCTGCCGGTCGTCTCCCTGCCGGGCCCGCTGCACTACCCGTTCTTCCGGGGCCTCGGCGCGGCGCTCGCGCGGGACCGCCCCGACGTGGTGCACGTCCACACGTTCGGGACCCACCAGGCCGCCGTCGCCCGGCGGTACGGTCGCCGCCAGGGAACGCCGTTCGTCCTGACCGCCCACTTCCACCCGATCTGGTCGATCGAAGGGGGGTGGCTCCGGCACCAGATCCGCGGCTTCTACGATCGCCGCCTGGCCGACCCGATCGTCCACGACGCGGCCCGGGTGATCGTCCAGACGCACGAGGAGGAGCGCCTGCTCCGCCGGCTCCGCCTCCGCCTGCCGCCGGTGACGATCCTTCCGCCCGGCTACTCGCCCCTCCCTGCGCCGGCCGCCCCGGGCGCGTTCCGGACCGCCAGCGGGATCGAGGGGCCGTACCTCCTCTTCGTCGGCCGGCTCGCCTCCAACAAGGGGCTCCTGCCGCTCATGGACGCGTTCGCCCCCCTGGCGCGGGACGATCCCTCCGCCACGCTCGTCCTGGTGGGCGCCGACGGCGGCATGCGGCCGGCGATCGAGGCGCGGCGGCGCGCCCTCGACCTCGTCCGCCGGGTGCGGATCCTCGGCCACCTCGAGAGCGACACGCTGCTCGCCGACGCCTACCGCGACGCGCGGGCGGTCGTCCTGCCGAGCGAGTACGAGGCGTTCGGACTGGTCCTCCTCGAGGCGCTCGCCCAGGGGACCCCGGTCGTGGCGAGCCGGGTCGGCGGCATCCCCGAGTTCGTCGAGGACGGCCGCGCCGGCCTGCTCGTCCCCCCGCTCGACGTCCCGGCGCTCGAGGCGGCGCTCCGCCGGCTGTGGGACGACCCGGCGCTCGGGCGGCGGCTGGGGAGCTACGGTCGCGACACGGTCGTGCCCCGCTATTCGTGGGAGCGGGTCGTCGACGGGCTCGTCGCGGTCTACCGGGAGGTGCTCGGGCGGTGAGGGTCGCCCAGGTGACGCTCCGGTTCGACGCCCCCGGCGGGGTCGAGACGAACGTCCGGGAGGTCGCCCGACGCCTTCGCGCCGGCGGCGTCGACGTGACCGTCTTCGCGAGCGACCTCTACGACGAGTCGACCTGGCAACGACGGAGCGGCTACCCTCCCGAGGTCGACGGGGTGCCCGTCCGGCGCTTCCCGGTCCACAAGCGGCTGATCCCCGGCCTCACGCTCCCGATGATGGTCGGGCTGATCGATGCCCTGTCGGAGAGCGGGGCCGACCTCATCCACGCCCACTCCCATCGGTACGGGCACGTCCTCCAGGCGGCGGCCGTCGCCGAACGCCGACGGATCCCGCTGGTCGTCTCGACGCACTACCACCCTTCCGACCGCCGGGAGCCGCCGACGAAGCGGGCGCTCCTCCGCCTCCAGGACTTCCTGTTCGGCGCGACCGCCTACCGGCTCGCCCGGGCGCTCGTCGTCGAGACGCAGCTCGAAGCCCGCCGGCTCCGCGAGTTCGCCCCGGCCGACCGGATCCGGGTGATCCCTCCGGGGATCGACCTGGACGCCTGGACGCATCCCGACGAGGATCCGCTGCCCGCCGGGCTGCCCGACCGGTACTTTCTCTTCCACGGCCGTCTGGCGTCCAACAAGGGGCTCGAGCCCCTGGTCGATGCCCTCGGCCGGATGCCCCGGGAACAACGGCTCCCCCTCGTCCTCCTCGGGCCGGATTGGGGGATGCGGGCCCGGCTCGAGGAGCGGGCGCGCCGGCTGGGCGTCGGCGACCTCCTCCGGTTCGCGGGATGGCTGCCGTCGCCCGCCACCCGCGCGGTCGTGC
>JAJZDF010000177.1 GCA_021828715.1 Thermoplasmata archaeon | reverse complement strand
CGGCGGCTACGGCGGCGGCGGCGGCGGCCGGTACGGCGGCGGCGGCGGCAGCGGCGGTGGCGGTGGGGGCGGCCGGGAACGGTCCGACTCCTACAAGCGGTACTGAGGCCGCGCCCCCCCGACCTGCCCGAACCCCTTCCCCCCGCCGAAACGGCGGGGGGCCCCTGCCCGACGAGCGTTAAGTAAGGGTGGGCCGCTCTCCACGACCCACCGATGCCGGAAGATTCTCGCGAGCTTGTCCTCTACGTCCAGTCGAAGAAGGCCGTCTCCACGTTCTACCGTCCCCCGGTCCCCGCGGGCGGCGTCTCGGCCCCGAGCACGGGATCGGCCGGCGACAGCGCCGGCAGCGCCTCCGGGTCGACGGTCTTCTTCCTCTCCGACGACCAGGCGCGGAGCGCGGCGCTCGTCGAGGAGGTCGCCGCCCGGCGCGGGTACCGGATCCGGGTCGTCGACATCGAGAAGGTCGGGCGCCTGGAGCGGCTCGTCGCCGAGCATTTGCGCGGCGTCCAGACCTTCCCGGTCCTGATCTCCCCGAAGGGCCCCCGGCTCGAGGGGATCGTCCAGCTCACCGACGAGAACTTGGCGGCATTGATGCCGACCGAGCTGAAGGGCGTCCGGGCGATGACGTACCTCAAGGTACGCGGCGGCGACCTCGACCGGATCCGCTCGCTCCTCGAATCCCTCTCCGAGGTGAAGGAGCTCCACTTCCTCACGGGCGACTGGGATATCCTCGTCGTCCTCGACTTCCCGGCGTCCGACTCGAACAAGCGGAAGGTCCTCGACTTCGTCACCGACCGCATCCGCGGGATCCCGGAGGTCCTCGACACCTCCACGGTCGTCCCCGAGTACTCGATCACGAAGTTCCCGCTCTGAGCTCCCCGCCGCGCGGTCGGCCGGCCCCGCCGGCCCTCCGACCGCGAGCGATCGGGACCGCCCCGTCGATGCGGTTCAACGGAGTCATCGCCCGCGCGGGCCGGGGGACGGCCCTTACGTCCGCGGCGGGTCCCTCCGCGTGCCTCCGGCGTCGTTCGGCGGCCTCGGGGCCCCGCCGCCGCCCCCCGGCGGAGGCGGAGAGACGACCCGAGCCTACTTCGCGGCCGACTCGGAGGCGGCGGGAGTGGAACCGGCCTTCGGGATCCCCGTCGCAGCATTCCGGCTCCGGCGGCGGGCCCGTCCCGGAGTCACCGGGATCTCCCGGGGCCGGGGAACCGGGGTGCCGTCGCGCGCCGGCTCGTCGCTCCCGTAGAGGGCGTCGACGGTGAGCGGGTGGTGCTCGAGCCAGTCGACCCCCTCCACGTACGCCGCGAACGCCTCGAGGCTCGTGAAGAGCGGCACGCCGAGCTCGATCGCCCGCCGGCGCAGGATGTATTCGTCCTCGAGCATCCGCTCGAACTTCTCCTGCGTGAGGGAGAGCGGGACGTTGAGCAGGAGGTCGATCCGGTCGCGGTCGAGCTCGCGGAGGACGTTCGGCTCCCGGTCGGGCTCCGAGACCTTGTGAAGGATCCGGACGCCGCGGAGGCCGTGGGCCCTCAGGAAGGCGCCGGTATCCTCGGTGGCCGCGAGGCGGAGCCCGACGGCGCGGAGGCGGCGCGCGATCGGGAGGAGTTCCTCCTTGAGACGGGTCCCGCCGACGGAGAGGAACGCGGTCCCGCGGCGGGGGACGAGGCGTACCCCGGTCGCGACCAGCGCCTTCACGAGGGCGTCCGAGAACGTCGGACCGAAGCAGGCGACCTCCCCCGTCGACTGCATCTCGACCCCGAGCAGCGGGTCGGAGCCCGACAGCTGCAGGAACGAGAACTGGGGGACCTTCACCCCGACCCGGCCCGGGGGAAGGGGGGCGACGCCGTCGAGGCTGATCGGCCGGCCGAGCATCGCCCGGGCGGCTTCCCGGAGGAGGGGCCAGCCGGTCGCCTTCGCCAGAAACGGAAGGGAGCGGCTCGCGCGCAGGTTGAGCTCGATGATCTGGTAGGCCCGGTCCTTCACCAGGAACTGGACGTTGAACGGCCCCCGGATCTCGAGGGTGGTGGCGAGGCGTCGCGCCGCGTCGAGGAGCGCCTCCTGCACCTCGGGGGGGGTGTGCCGCGGCGGCAGGCAGAAGATCGCGTCGCCCGAGTGCACGCCGGCGCGCTCGACGTGCTCGAGGACCCCGGCGACCAGCAGGCGCTTTCCGTCCGAGATCGCGTCGAGCTCCACCTCGTCCGCCCCCTCCACGAACTTCGTGATCACGACCGGGTGCTCGGGAGAGATCCGCGTCGCCTCGCCGAGGAACCGGCTGAGGTCGTGCCGGCCCCAGATCACCCGCATGGCCTGCCCGCTGAGGACGTACGACGGCCGCACGAGGATCGGGTAGCCGACCTCGTCGGCGAAACCGCTCGCCGCCTCCTCGGTCGTGAACGCCCGCCAGGCCGGTTGCGGGATCTGGAGCCGCTCGAGGAGCCGCGCGAACTGCGCGCGGTCCTCGGCGGTGTCGATCGCCTTCGGGGAGGTCCCGAGGATCGGGATGCCGCACATCTCGAGGAGCGGCGTCAGGTTCTGGGCGAGCTGGCTCCCGACGCAGGTGACGACGCCGCGGAAGTGCTCGAAGTCGGTGATGTCGCGGAGGCGCTCGAGGGTGATCTCCTCGAAGTAGAGGCGGTCGGACCGGTCGTAGTCGGTGGAGACCGTCTCGGGGTTCGAGTTGATGAGCGCGACGCCGGGGACCCCCTCCGCGCGGAGCCCGTCGACCAGGTTCATGGTCGACCAGTCGAACTCGACGCTCGAGCCGATG
>JAJZDF010000176.1 GCA_021828715.1 Thermoplasmata archaeon | reverse complement strand
ATCGATACTTCGAAGTCGTTCGCCCGGGATCTCGTCGCGCGCCACGGGATCGACGTGCAGCCCCGGTACGTCGTCCCGGGGACGATCGACGAGGTCGATCGGGCGGTCGCCTCGTTCCCGGGCCCGTTCGTCGTGAAGCCGAACGGGCTCAGCGCCGGGAAGGGCGTCCGCGTCCAGGGCTCCGACTTCACCGACCCGAAGGAGGGGGCGACGTACGCGAAGTCGCTCCTGCTGCAGGGCGACGGCGTCCTCCTCGAGGAGCGGCTCGACGGCGAGGAGTTCAGCTTGATGGCGTTCGTCACCGACTCCGGCGTCTATCCGATGCCGGCCGTCCAGGACTTCAAGCGGGCCCAGGAGGGGAACCGGGGCGGCAACACCGGCGGGATGGGTTCCTACTCCCAGCGCGACCACCTCCTGCCGTTCCTGTCCGCCGAGGCCCGCGACCGGGCCGTGGCGGCGATCGAACGGACGGTCGCCGCCCTGAAGGCGGAGGGGCTCCCGTACCGCGGGATCCTCTACGGGGGGTTCATGCTCACCGCCCGCGGCCCCGTCCTGCTCGAGTACAACGCGCGGTTCGGCGACCCGGAGGCGATCAACGTCCTCACCCTCTACGAGGAGGGGAACCTCGCCGAGCTCCTGCTCGGCGTCGCGAACGGACACGTCGACCCGAACCTGGTCCGCTTCCGCCTCCGCGCGACGGTCGTGAAGTACCTGGTGCCGCCCGGCTACGGCGACCGGCCGCGGGCCGGCGGGATCCTCGAGGTCGATCCCGCGGCGATCGAGCGGGCGGGGGCGCACCTGTACTACGGCCGCGTCGAGGAGGCCGGGCCGGGCCGCCTCCGCCTCTCCGACTCCCGCGGGGTCGCCCTCGTCGGCGAGGCGAGCGCGATCCACGAGGCCGGGAACCGGGTCGAGGCGGCGCTCCGGTTCGTCCGCGGGGATTTCTACGTCCGCCACGACATCGGGACGAGGGAAGACCTCGCCCGGCGCACGGAGCATCTCCGCCAATTGCTCGCCCCCGGCGCGAAGCCGTCCCCGCTGCCGCTCAGCGTGGCCCCCGCCGACGCCCCCCCGTCCAGCGCCGCGCCCCCCGAGCAGATGCTCGGCTGACGGGCCGGGCCGCCGTCCTCCCCGCCCCGACAAGGGTAAAGAGCGCTCGCCCGGTAGAAGACGTCCCATGTTCTGCCCGTCGTGCAAACGTTCGATGATGCCGGACCGGCCGAACCACGTCTGGCGGTGCCGCGGCTGCGGGAAGACCGTCCCCCTCGGCAAGGGGGTCGAGGTCGGGCGTTCGGCCCCGCAGGTGCGCGAGGTCGCCGTCGTCGAGGAGGGCCGGGTGCAGACGCTCCCGACCGCCGCGGAGATCTGTCCGAAATGCGAGAACGGGACGGCCTACTACGTCCTCCGCCAGACCCGCGGGTCGGACGAGCCCGAGACGCGGATCTTCGAGTGCACGAAATGCGGGCACAAGTGGCGGGAATACCAGTGACGGCGCTGCCGTTCGATCCGGTCGGGACGGTCTTCGCGCCGGACGCGGTCGGGCGGAGCGTCCGGATCCGCGGCTGGCTCCAGAAGGGCCGCTCCTCGGGCGGGATCCTCTTCCTGCTCCTCCGCGACCGGAGCGGCGCCGTCCAGGTCACCGGCCGACGCGACCGCCTGGGCGACGCGACGATCGAGGCGGTCGGCCACGTGCAGGTGGAAGGTTCCCTCGAGGTCGAGGGCGTCGTCGCCGAGGACCGGCGCGCTCCCGGGGGCCGGGAGGTGCGGGCGAGCGGGATCCGGATCGTCGACGCCGGCGCCCCGTTCCCGATCTTTGCCGAGCAGACGGAGGAGTTCCGGCTCGACCACCGCCACCTCGTGATCCGCTCCCCCGAGCACGTCGCGACGTTCCGGGTGAAGGCGCAGTTGCTCGCCGCGCTGCGCGAGTTCCTGGCGCAGGAGGAGGTCCTCGAGATGACGCCGCCGGTGCTCACCGGCAACTCGGCCGAGGGCGGCGCGGAGGCGTTCCGGCTGGACTACTTCGGCCGCCCCGGCTACCTCAGCCAGACCGCCCAGCTGTACCTCGAGGCGTTGATCGTTCCCCACGAGCGCGTCTACGCCCTCACCCCGTCGTTCCGCGCGGAGAAGTCCCGAACGACCCGGCACCTCACCGAGTACCTGCACCTCGAGGTCGAGCTCGCCTGGTGCGACCTCGACGGCCTGCTGGCGTTCCTCGAGCGGATGTTCGTCCACGCCTGCACCGCGGTCGCCGACCGGTGCCCGACGGAGCTCGCCGCCCTCGGCCGCCCCCCCGAGGAGCTGCGCGCGATCCGCGCCCCGTTCGAGCGCCTGACGTACACGCGCGCGATCGAGCGGCTCCGCGCCCAGGGGCTCCCCGTCGAATGGGGCAGCGACCTCGGCACGGCGGAGGAGCGGGCGCTCACCGCCGAATCGTCGGCGCCGCTCTTCGTCACGCACTTTCCGCGGGATCTGAAGGCGTTCTACATGCTCCAGAGCGACTCCGAACCGCCGACCGTGGAGGCCGCGGACCTCCTCGGCCCCGAGGGGTACGGGGAGCTCGTCGGGGCGTCGTGCCGCGAGACCCGCATCGATCGCCTCACCGAGCGGCTGCGCGCGACGGGGATCGACCCGGCGGAGTACGAGTGGTACCTCGACCTCCGGCGCCACGGGAGCGTGCCGCACGCCGGCTTCGGCCTCGGCGTCGAGCGCCTCCTCCGCTGGATGCTCCGCCGCGAGCACATCCGCGAGACGACCCCGTTCCCCCGGACCCCGTCCCGCC
>JAJZDF010000175.1 GCA_021828715.1 Thermoplasmata archaeon | reverse complement strand
CGTGGAGGCGGGCGATGCCCTGCCCGCCCGCCCCGTGAGCCACCTGCGCCCGGTCCACCGGCCGGCCTCCCCGACCGCGGCCGGCGAGGCGGAGCCCGCGCCGTGGCCCGACGACGAGGCGTAGCGTCGCCGGAAGAAGCGACCGGGCGGGGCGGGGCCGCCCGAGGCGCCTACTCGCGGACCGGGATCGTCGGCACCGGGAGCCGGTCCGGCGTCAGGTTCGGGTCCTGCATCGCGCGGCCCGGATGGGACGGCGAGCTGTAGAGCCCGTGCATCTTCGACAACGCCTCGAGGAAGCCGATGAACCCGCGGAAGCCGGCGCGGTAGATCTTGGTGTGGTTCCCCTCCCAGTCGAAGAAGTCGTTGAGCATCATCTTCGATTGCCGGATCCCGTGGGAGAGGGCCCGCTTGAGGAGCTCCTCCTGCATCGGGCTCACGCGGTCGCGGCGGAACCAGTCGCGAGACTTGAGGTGTCCGAGCGGCACGAAGAACATCGGGACGAGCAGGCCCTTGAAGTCCCAGAGGTCGTCGATGAGGTCGATCGTCCGGGCGACGTCGTCCTCGGTCTCCTGCGGGAGCCCCACGATGAACGTGCAGGCCGGATAGACGTGGTTGTCGTTCATGAGGCCCGCCGCCTGGACGACGAGCTCGGGCCACTGGGACGCCTTGAACGGGGCCACCTTGCCCGGCATCGCCGCGGTGATCATGCGGGGCGACCCGGTCTCGACGCCGACCTCGACCCCCCACCACGACTGCTTCTCGTCGATCAGGACCTCGGCGCACTTCGAGAGGAGCTTCGGCTTCGTCATCAGGCTCGCGATGGCCACGTGGCTCCAGCCGACCTGCTCGTAGTACCGCTTCGCGAGGCGCAGGAGCGGGATCAGCTTCTCCTCGCGGGGCATCACGTTCGGGCTGCCGTAGAAGTAGACGTCGTCGGAATGGAGCAGCCCCTTGCGGATCCCGAGCCGGGCGTTGACCTTGAGCTCCTCCTCGATCTTCTCGAGGGGATACCACCGGGTCGGCCGCGTCGTCACCGAGCAGAACGAGCAGCCCCGGCAGCAGCCGCGGCCGATCTCGACGAGTCCGTTGACGCTCGGGAACCGGATCGAGGAGATCTGCTCGACCTTCGGCGCCTCCTTCGCGCCGAGGACGACATGCGGCGGAAGGAACTCGTCCCGGAGCGCCTTGCCGACGATCTCCCGGACGAAGAGGTCGGACTCGCCTTCGACGACCGAGTCGACCCCGCCGAACGAGTCGAGGAACTCCTGGATCCACGGCAGTTTCATCCGCGTCGCGGGCGACAATTGCCAGGCGCACGGCCCGCCGGCGATGATCTTGAGCCCCCGCTTGCGGGCCTCGACGACCGCGGGCTGGAGGAGCATCCGCTTGAAATTCACCGAATTGAGCGTCTCCTTCTTCATCACCCCGCCGAACGTCGAGCTCGGCGGATTGAGGCCGAAGTAGTCGTGCCCGGAGATGAGCAGCACCTTCGCCTCCCCCGGCATGTACTTGTCGAGGTGGCTCGGGTGGACGATCCGCGCGTCCACCCCGGCGTCGAGGAGGGACGCCTCGATCTTCCGCATCCCGTACGGAGCCTGCCGAGGGTAGCCGTGCTCGTCGACGGGCATCGCGGGGAAGAACAGCCGCTGGTAGACCCCCTCCGGTAGGAGGTAGGCGGGGCTCGTCGTTCCGAACCCGAGGAACTCCTTCCCGTGGTGGTTGCTCATCATCGTCCAATCGCACGTGATGACGACTTCCGGCATGGAACATTCCTTGATCGGACGTCGAGCCCGGCTCGGGCGCCCCGGTCGGCCGCGACCACCGGACCGGGGTTCTTAACTCCTCTGCCGCCGGTGCAGCGACAACCGGGCGGATGCCACGGCCGGGCGGGGCCGGATCTGCCGCCGGCCGGTCACTCCCCGTCCGGGTCGTCGTCGTCGCGCGACAAAACCCCGTCGATCCCCTCTCCGGTGTCGTCCTCCGGCTCCTCCGCGTCGCCTCCTTCGCGGAAGGCGGGGTCGCGCTGCATCAGGTGGACCCGGACGCAGTCGCGGTGGGCCGGGTGCCCGTTCCACGAACTGGTCTGGCCGGGGTCCCCCAGCGGTTCCTTGCAGAGGGTGCATATCTCGGGCGGGGCGCTGATCCAGGAGATCTGGCGTGGCCGGCCGCCCATGGTGCGCTTCGTCGGAAGAGGGACACCCCTCCTTTACCTTTCGGCCCGGGGCGCGAGCCCGGCCCCTCCCTGCCCGACCGCCTTAAGGACCGCCGGCGTTCCGGCCCGCGTGAACGTCCTGGTCGAGATCCGGCGCCGCCGGCTCGCCCTCGGCATCCCGCTCGGGGAGATCGCCCGCGCCGTCGGCCGGACGGACGCCACCCTCTCGCGCATCGAACGGGGCCAGATCCGCCCGTCGTACGACCTCGTGCAGCAGATCCTCGCCTACCTCGAGGCGCAGGAGGGGCTCGCCGCGCCGAAGCTCGCGGTGCGCGACATCATGAACCGCTCCGTGGTCGCGATCGACTCCGCGGCGACCCTCCCGGTCGCCGCCCAGCGGATGGAGAGCGGGGCGTTCTCGCAGCTGCCTGTCGTCGAGCACGGCCGCGTCGTCGGCTCCCTCTCCGAGGCGGCGCTCCTGCGGGCGCTCGGCCGGGGGAGGGCCGCCCGCCTGCGGGTCCGAGAGATCCTCGAGCCGTCGTACCCGCAGGTCGACGAGGAGTTCCCCGCCGACCTTCTGCCGGCCCTCTTCGCCCGCTATCCGGCCGTTCTCGTCCTCCGCCGGGGCGACCTTCGGGGCATCGTCACC
>JAJZDF010000174.1 GCA_021828715.1 Thermoplasmata archaeon | reverse complement strand
CCGAGAGCCTCCTCTGCGCCCCGCCATCAGGAACGGGCGCTGGGCGCATTCGAATACACGGCTCCCGTCGGTCGACCGAAGCGCTCCGCCGATTCGGGGGTACCTTGGACCGGGACCGCTCCGCTCCGGACCCTCCTCACCTCCGGGGCCGAACCCGGCCCGCTTCGATTCGCCGGCGCTGCTAGGAACGGCTCGTCAGTCTCCGGTCGGATTCGCCGCTTGGAGGTGTGCCGGAGACCGGATCGTCCGAGGAGCTCCCCGGGGGTCCGCGGACCGACCCGCCCGAAGCCGACGTTTCCCGGTGACGACGACCCCGCGGGCCGAAGGGCGGATCTGTAAGGACCCTCGATACCCCCGGAGGGCCGGACGGCCCGGCTCCTCGGCGCCCTCGTTCGGCGGGCTGGACGAAATCCTAAATACCGCACTCCGGGTCGAACCGCCGGAGAGGGCGGTCGGTGAACGGATGGGATTGATCCGGCGGCGGTTCCTCGTACTGGGCCTCGACGGCGCCACGTTCGACCTGCTCGACCCGCTCTTCCGGGCCGGCGATCTTCCGTTCCTCTCGGGCCTCGCCGCCCGGGGGATCCGCGCCCCGCTGCTGTCGGTCTACCCGGCCAAGACGATCCCCGCGTGGTATTCGTTCGCGACCGGGCTCGACCCGGGCGAACTCGGGATCTTCGGGTTCACCGAGCCGGACGGGGCACCCGGGCAGTCGCGGCTCGTCCAGTCGTTCCGGCCCGCGGAGGCGATCTGGGACCGTCTCTCGCGCCTGGGCCGGCGGGTCGGGGTCGTCAATTTCCCGATCCAGGCCCCGTACCCCGTCCACGGATTCCTCCTCCCCGGGATGTTCTCGGCGACTTCGGCCACGTACCCGCGGTCGCTGCGCGCGGAGGTCGAGGGGGAGCTCGGCAGCCCGTACCCTCCCGAACCCGCGGTCTTCCACGAGTCGGAGCGGTCGGAGTGGATCCGCGCCGCGACCGAGTCGGTCGAGCGGCGGGGCCGCGCGGCGTCGATCCTCGCCGAGCGGCACCGTCCGGAGTTCCTCTTCGCCCTGTTCCGCGAGACCGACCGGCTGCAACACCAGCTGTGGGACGAGCTATCCCGCCCGGTCGACGAGATCCCGGACGATCTGCGGTCGTTCTGGCGCGCCACCGACCGGGCGTGCGCGTCCGTCGACCGGGCGTTCCGCGCCGCGGGAGGGCCGGCCGTCACGTTCGTGCTCTCCGACCACGGCCACGGGCGGATCGAGAGCGACTTCCTTACGAACCGGTGGCTCGTCGAGGAGGGGTTCCTGGTCTTTCGGGACGCTCCCGTGGGGATGGCGCGGCGGCTGTTCGGCCGCTTCTCCCTCGCGGCCCAGAGACTTCCGCTCGCGCGCGCGGTGTCGAGCCGGATCGCCGACTTCCTCCGCGAGGGCCCCCGCGCGGAGCTCGCGCAGCTGCTCCTCGGCGACTCCTCGTTCGAGGGGGCGACCCGACAGATCGACTGGGAGCGGACGACGGCGTACTCGTACCCGGTCCCCGAAGGTATCTACCTCAACCCGTTCCGCCCCGAGCTCCGCGGTCCGGCCGGCCGGGCGGTCCTCGATCGCCTCCGGGCCCGGCTCTCCGCCTACCCCGACGCCCGGATCGAGGTGATGGAGCCGTCCGCCCTGTACCGGGGCCGACGGTTCCAGCACGCTCCGGCGCTCCTGATCCGGGTCGACGGCATGCGGACCGAGCCCCGGATGGATTTCGCCTACACCCAGACGCTCATCCGCGACCGCCCGCCGTATTTCTGCGGGTCGGGGACCCACCGCATGGACGGGGTCCTGCTCGCGGCCGGAGACGGGATCCAGCCCGGAGCCGACCTCGGGACGCTCCGGCTCATCGACGTCGCCCCGACGATCCTGGACGGGATGGGCGAACCGACCCCGGCCGAGTGGACCGGCCGCTCGTTCGGCGCCCGGCTCGGGCTCTCCGGGGCGCCGTCCACTGGGACGTAACGTTTTTCGGCCCCTCCGCGCGGTCGGGCGTTTCGATGCCGGGGCGGACGGTCGAACTGCTCGCCCCCGGTCCGTGCCCCGTCGACCCGTACGACCCCGCCGCCGCCCCGTGGGCGCTCGCCGCCGGCATCGCCTCCTGGGGGGATCGGGTCCGCGTCCTCCACCCGCCGGGACCGGCGGGCGGCGTCCCGCCGTCGGGGGTCGAAACGCTCGTCGTCGACATTCCCCGCCGCCGCCCCGGCGCCGCCGTCGAGGAAGCGGTGTTCGCGGATGCGGTCGGCCGGCGCCTGCGGCCGGAAGCGGACCTCGTCGTGCGCGACCCGCTCGGACTCGGCCGCCTCCGACCCGGCGGACGGCGAGACGCTCCGTCGGTCCTCGGGGTCGTCCGTGCTCTCGAGCCGCTCCGCTCCGACCCCCCGACCTCCTCCGGACCGGCCGGCTGGCTCGACCGCGTCGACTCGTGGCGGGACCGGCGCGCCGTCCGCCGCCGGGAGGCGGAGGCGATCGCGGAGGCGGAGCGCATCTTCTGCAGCGACCCGGCGCTCACCGCCGCCCTGCAGCGGGAGTACGGGGTCGACCCGCGCCGTCTGGCCGAAGCGCCGACGCCGGTCCTGGGCGGGAGCCCCCCGACCCGGGCCGCGGCGCGGGCTTCCCTGCACCTCCCGCTGGACGTCCTGGTCGTCGCGGCCCCGCTCGGCTCCGACGATCCGAAGGCGCCGGGCGCCTCCGCGGCGCTGGACGCGTTCCACCGGGCCCGCTCCCTCTTCGCCGGCGCCCGCCTGGTCGCCGTCGGCGCACCGGCGCCCCGGTCGGAACCCGGC
>JAJZDF010000001.1 GCA_021828715.1 Thermoplasmata archaeon | reverse complement strand
GGGTGGCGCGGTGCGCCCCGCGCGCGATCGCATCGAGCCGTTCGGCGACGGGCCGGGTCAGCGTTCGGTCGCTGAGGACGAGGAGGGAATCCGGCGGGTGGCGGGCGAGGAACGCCCTCTCCCGCTGGGGAGGTCCACCGCCGCCGTCGGGAACGGCGTGGCCCTGGGCCCGCAGGATCCGGTAGACGATGCGCCGGGCGTTGTCGGCGGCGTCGGGGGCCGGCTCCCCTTCGGGCAGTGGGGGATGGACGAGCGCGAAGGCGCCGCGCCGGCCGACGCGGAGCGCCTCTCGAAGGGCCGCGACCGGGTCGTCCAGGAGGTGGAGGACGTGCACGAAGAGAGAGGCATCGAACGTCCCGTTCGCGAACGGGAGCCGGTAGGCGCTCCCGAGAACGAGCCGTTCGAGGCCCTTCGACCGCGCCCGGCCGATCATGCCCCGCGAGGCGTCGACCCCCGTCAGGGCGAATCCTTGCTCGGCGAGGGGACCGGCGATCCGACCGGTCCCGACCCCGACCTCGAGGAGGCTCTCGACCCCGGCGGTGCGGAGCGCGGTGGCGACGCCCGCGAGCGTCTCCGCATCGAGCGGTTCGCGCGTGTCGTCGTAGCGCGGCGCGATCTCGTCGAACGCGCGCGGCACTTCCGGCCGGGTCACGGGGCCCGCGCAACCGGCGTCGCTATTTCCGCGCGACGCCTGCCGCAGGCTTGCGCAGGGTCAGGATCGTCTCCCGCAGCTCGAACCCCCGACGTTGGCCCGAGCGGCGGCTCCGCGCGACCTCCGCCGACTCGACCGAGAAGCCGGCGTGCGCGCCGAGCCGGGCGAAGAGAAGGTCGCCGGGGACGTACGTCCCCGCGATGAGCGAATCGCCGTTCACCACGACAAACCGTCCGCCGGGGCGGAGGGCCCGGTAGACGGCCCGGATCGTCGGGACGAGGTCGTCGAAGTACTTCGTCACCACTCGGGCCATGTCGGCCCGCCGGTAGGTTCCCTTCCGGCGGATGTTGCGGTCGATCTCCCGGGCGATGTCGCCGAGCCAGGGGTCTCCCCGGACCGACGCCGAGGGGTGGTGACCGGCCGCGACCGACCGCGGGATGTTGTCGCAGGCGACCATCGCCGCGCGGAGCGCGGCGAGTTCGGCGTACGAACGGACGAACCCCATCCACGCGAGGTCGATCTTGTAGTTCATGACGTAGTCCATGCCGTTGACGTACGGGGGGCTGGTCACGGCGAGGTCGACGGACCCCGCGGGGATCGGGACGGTCGAGGCGGAGCCCAGGTGGATCGTCCCCGGCGGCCCCCAGGTCGCGCGGCGTGCGCCGAGCGCTTCGAGGTCGCCGGCGATCGTCTCCGCCCGCGCGCGAAGGAGCCGGTCGGGAGTCGTCGTATCCTGTCGGGGCTTCTCGGCGTACCCGAGGCAGGGGGATCGCTTCAGCCGGCTCGCGTCGATGAGGATCCCCGAGAAGGCGAGCCGCAGGAGGGTGCCCGGGCCGTCCTCGGGTTCGGCTCCGATGCTCTCGCGAAGGACGCGGAGCCGCGCGAGCACGGACGGGGAAAACTGCCGACGCGTCTCGCGCAGGAACGGGAGCGGCGCGCGCGGCGCCCCGCGCCGGGCGAGGACCCGGTCGACCGCGGCCCGGAACTCCCCGGGCGGCACTTCCCACGCGAGCTTCGCCCGCGCCACGAACGCCGCGATCGGCATGAGGTCGGTACCGATCGCCGTCGCGCCGACGCTCCGGGCGACGACCGGGACGGTCCCGCTCCCGCAGAACGGGTCGAGCACGACCGATCCCGGTCCGACCCCGTACCGGCGCAGGACCGCCTCGACCCAGCCGGCCGAAAACCCCTGGACGTACGGCCACCAGCGGTGGACGGGGCGCCGCTCGTTCGGGCCGAACCGGATCTCCGTCGGCGCGGCGGAGAGCGCCACCCCGAAATCGCGCCGGAACGCCGCGGCGTAGAACGCCGGATCCCGGGCGCCGACCCCGAGGCCTCCGGCATACCGCGCGAGGGACCACAGCCCTCGGCCGTGGCGGACGATCGACCGTTCCGCCGCGAGGGCCCGGAGATGGTGCTCCACCCGTTCCGGAGCGAGCCGGGCGCGATCCGCGAGCTGTTTCGCGGTGATACCGGTCGGACCGGCGCGGACGATCGCGTCGGTCAGGCGGCGGGGAGCGGGATCGAGGTCCCTCCCGGTCGCCATCCGACGACGTCCACCCCGGTCCGGCACTTAACGGCTCATCCGTGCGGCGCGCCCGGCGAGCCGCCAGAAACCTCTCCCGCGACCGGTGCGCTTGCGGGAGACGGCGGTGGATCCGGGGCGGCCGGCCCGGGGGGCCGCCGGCGGCCGAGCAGGACGATCGCCGTCCCGACCGCGACGCCCGCCGCCGCGCCGACGAGGATCGCCGTCAGATCGGCCCCGGCGGACGGCGGCGGGGTCGGCGCGAAGTCGATGACCACCGAGGTCGGTGCGCCCGCCACGTCCACCGTCCCACTGCCGTTGGCCACCACGACGTAGCCGGGCGGGGCGACGACACGGTAGGGATGGGTCCCGTTCGTGGCGAGCGCGATGATCCAGCCCCCACCGTTCCCGAACTGCGGAGGTCCGCTCCCGACGACGACCTCCCACGGCTCGGTAGCGCCGAGCCCGCGGGCGGTGAAGACCACCGGATACGTGTATGGGAGGGCGAGGGCGACCAGCGTCGCGTTCGCTCCGTTGACCGTGAGGAGTCCGGAGGCCGGAGAGAGCAGGTAGCCCGGGACGGTGCCGACCCGATACGGGTAGGTGCCGTTCGTCATGGGGGAGAGCGAGACGTTCGGCGCCCCGGCCGTCGCCGTCTGGCCCGCAAAGGAGATCGACCACGTCGTGCCGGCGGGGAGCCCCACCACTTCGGCCCGGATCCCGAAGCGGGCCGGGAGGTACTCGACGACCCGGCCGTTGCCGCCGTCGGCGACCCAGATCGAGCCGTTCTGCCCCGCCACCACCCCGTCGGGCGACGACTCGCCGTCGGGCCCGCTCCCGGCGACACTGGTCGCGACGCTCCCCTGGCCCAGGGCGACCGACGGGGTCGAACCGTTCGTCCAGTTCTGGCCGACGAACTGGAGGGTGCGGTTGGAGGACGGTTCGGCGACCCAGACGTCCCCGAGCGGATCGACCGCGATCGCCTCGGCTCCGACGAGTTCCCCGTCCGATAGCCCCGGTGCGCTCGACGCACCCAGCACGACCGCCGCGGCTTCCCCGCTCCGTACGGGAGCCGGGAAACCCAGCACGCGGCCGTTCCCGGCGTCGACGACCCAGATCGTCCCGTCCGGCGCGACGGCGACCCCGGTCGGGGCGGAAAGGTTGGTGGCCCCGCTCCCCGGGGCGGATCCATTGAGGTCCGCCTGGCCCAGGACGGTCGCCGCCGGCTCTCCGGCGGAGTAGGGCGCGGAGAAGCCGACGACCCGGTTGTGCGCCGGGTCGGCGACCCACACCTCCCCGTCCCCGAAGGCGATCCCCGAGGGGGCTCCCAAGCCGGTCGGACCCCCGTCCGGGGCCGCCGCGGTAAGGTTCGGTTCGCCGAGGACCGAAGCGGCGGCCATCCCGGTGCGGAACGGCGGAACGAACTCGACCGCCCGGTCGTTCCCGCCGTCCGCGATCCAGAGGTCGCCCTCCGAGTCGAACGCGATCCCGTCGGGGGAGGAGAGGTTGGTCGCCGAGGTACCGGGGGCGCGTCCGGTGGACGAGCCCTGGCCGAGCACCACCGCCGCGGCCATACCGTCCCCGAACGGCGGTACGAATTCGACGACCCGGTTCGCGGCCGGGTCCGCGACCCACAGGTCTCCGGCGGGGTCGAACGCGAGCGCGGTCGGCGGCCCGCCAAACTCGGTCGATGTGGCGGCGGCGCCCGGCGGAGGGGCCGGAGCGTAGAGGCCCGGCCGCCCGAGCGCCAGAATCGCCGCCATCCCGCTCGAGTACGGGTTCGGGGCCGCTGCCCGGTAGACGACGGGAACGACGACCGGGCCGCCCGCCACCTCGACGGAGAGGAGGCTCGGGTCCGGCACGAAGCCGGCAACGGGAAGGGCGGAGAACGGATGGGTGCCGTTCGGCAGGAGCAGGGAGAGGGGGCCGACACCCGAGACGGTCCGGTTATCGGCCCGCACCGACCAGATCGTTCCGGACGGCAGTCCCGCCTCCGTGAGCCGCACGGGGTACCCGGGAGGCACGAAGCCGACCAGGCGGTCGTTCCGGGAGTCGGAGACCCAGAGGGTCCCGTTCGGCCCGACCGAGGCGCCGCTCGGCGCCGAGAGGCGCGCAGGTCCGATCCCCGGCGAGGTCCCACTCCCGTTCGGCTGCCCGAGGACGACGGACGGCAGTTCGAGCGGGGAGTACGGCGGCCGGAACCCCACGACCCGGTTGTCGCCGGAGTCGGAGACCCAGAGGGTCCCCTGGGCGTCGACCGAGACGCTGGCCGGCTCCGCCAGCGCCCCGGGGCCGCTCGCCGACGGGGGCCCGAAGCCGGACTGGCCGAGCAGGTACGTCGCGGCCTCTCCGGTCGTCCACGGCGCGGAGTAGCCGACGACCCGATCGTTGAGCTCGTCGGCGACCCAGAGCGTCGGGCCCGCGACCGAGACGTCGATCGGGAAGCTCAGGTTCGCCGCCCCGCTTCCTGCGGCGGTCGAGTCGAACGACGGCTGGCCGAGCACCTGCGAGGCCGCCATCCCGGATCGGAACGGAGGGACGAATTCGAGGACCCGGCTGTTCCCCCGGTCCGCGACCCACAGATCCCCGGCCGGGTCGAAGGCGAGGCCGACCGGATCGTCGAACGTCGAGGCGTTGTGGCCGGCGGCGTGCGCGGTGAAGTTCGGCTGCCCGAGCACGAGGGAGGCGGCCATCCCCGTGCGGAACGGCGGGACGAACTCGAGGACGCGCTGGTTCGCCCAGTCCGCCACCCACAGGTCGCCGCCGGCGTCCATGGCGAGGCCGGTAGGGGAGGAGAGGTTGACCGCCGATGCTCCGGAGGCGTTCCCACCGAACGTCGACTGTCCGAGGACGAGCGAGGCGGCCTCGCCGGTCCCGAACGGCGGCGGAAACTCGAGGACCCGGCTCGCCCCCCAGTCGGAGACCCAGAGGTCCCCGGCGGCGTCGACGAACGCGTACTCGGGGAGCGCCGAGAAGTCGGAGGCATTCGTGCGGAGGGACGGATAGCCTCCCGTCAGGTTCGGCACCCCCATCGCGAGGGCGGCCGGCATCCCGGTAGAGAACGGGAGGGGGGCGAGGAGGGGCCCCGGGACGGCCGTACCGGGGGAGGCGCTCGTAAAGGTCCCCCCGGAGGGGGTCGTCGCCGCAGGGGAGGTGCCAAACGCCGGGCCGGCAACGCCCCCGCCCAGCAGCACCATCGCCGTCAGGACGAGGGCGCAGGTGCGGATCCGGCGCATCGCTCGGAGAGGGGGACCACAGTATATGACGGCACAGCGGCGGAGATCCGCGGAAAGGGAGACGCGACGGGGGGAAGCCCGAACGAGGGCCACGTAACCTCGGGTACCCTGCGCGTAAACTCGTCCGCGTCCCGCCGACGACCGGGGGCTGCGGCAGGCCGAAGCCGCCGGCCCAAGCCCCCGCGTAGACGGGGAAGGTGGCGGTCCTCCCTGCGCGCGGGGCCACGCGGATCGCATTCGAGCGCACGACCGCGCCCACCGTCCCCCCTCCCCCCGCCCTTCGACCCTGCCCGCTCCCCGGTCGTCCCGCGCCGGGGGCCGGCCGGGGGGCGGCGATCGGTCGAACGCAGCGACCGCGACCCGCCGGGGGGACCGGCGGCACGGCGGGGGAGTCCCTACGGACCGATCGGACCGGGCTCGGCCTCGATCGAGAAGCGGACGTGGACGCGGCCGTCCTCCGCAACCGCCCGCTCCGGAAACCCGCACCGACGGAAGACATCGAGCATCTCGCCGTTCTCGGGCAGCACCTCCGCTTCGAACTCGCGGATCGCGTAGGCACGCGCCGCCCGGGCGAGCCGGTGCAGGAGTACGGTCGCGAGCCCGCGATGCCGGTACCCGTCGGCGACGAGGAACGCGACCTCCGCCGAGCGACTGTGCGGCTCCCGGCGCGCGTATTCGCCGTGGCCGACCACCTCCATCCCTCCGGCGGTGGCGTGCAGGGCAAGGAGCGACAGCCGGTCTCCAACGGCTCCGGCGATCAACGCCTCCTGCGCCACGGCCTCCGGACGGGCGGCCGTGAAGAAGCGGAGTTCGAGCGCGTCGAGGGAGAGTCCGGCGGCGAAGGCGCCGACCGCGGCGGCATCCCACGGCTGGGCGGCCCGGACGAACAGCTCCGTACCGTCCCGGAGCGTGACCGGACCCTCGACCCCGGGCGGGAGCAGATGCACCGGATTCCACCTACGGTCGCCCACGGCAGGGTACGGGCGTCCGGGGGTAAACGGGTGCGGTGGACCGCCGTTCACTACCGGCGGCCCTTGTTCGAGCGACCGAGACGCCCGGGAACGGCGGGCGGCGCGCGCGGGGGCGCGGATCAGCCGAGGATCTGGATGCGGCCGGAGCGTCCCATCGAGACCTGGAGCTTGCCGCGGAAATCCTTCACCCAGCCGTCGGTGATCTGCACCTTCTGGCCGACCTTGTACTTCGCGATCTCCTCGCCCCACAGCGTCAGGGTCGTGGTGCCGGTCTCGTCCTGGAGCGTCGCGTCCGCGACCTTGGAGACGCCCCGGGAGGTGCTGACCTCGCGCGGGTCGGAGATCGCGGTGATCGTAGCGGTGAAGGTCGCGTTCGCGTTGGCACGGAGGTCGGAAATCCCGGGCATGGCGTCCAGCCCGAGCAGCGGGGGGATTAAGCGCCTTCCCCTCCCGCGGGGGCGCCCCCGGAGGGCCCCGTGCGGACGACGAGGACGGTCCGGCGGCGTCAGGCACCGGACGGCGGCCGACGGTTCACGGCACAGGTCATGCAGTGGGCGCCGCCGTAGCCGCCCGTGATCTCCCGGAGCGCGAGGGGGGTGGCGATCACGCCGGCCTCCCGGAGCGCGGGCTTGTGCGGGAAGAAATCGTTCCGCTCCCGGAGGGTCTCCCGATCCTTGCGGGCGAGCGCGTAGAGCGCGCCATAGCGGTGGGGGTCGGCGCTGGCCGCCTCGCGGAGCGTCCGAAGGACCCGATCGACCTCCTGCTCGACCTCGACCGCGAGGATATGCCGGTCCCGTACGCAGAGGAAGTTCGAGGCGTAGCTCATCTGCTCGAGGGTCGAGAGGTCGACGATCTCGAACCCCTTACCGGTCAAGTAGTCGTGCAGGCTAAGGTGGGTCGGGTCCCTAACGAGGGTCCCCCGTCCCGTCCGGCGGTAGACGTCCGTCCGCGCCCGGCGGAGCAGGGCGTCGCACCCCACGGCCAGACGTTCTCCCGGGATGTTGAGGTACGTGTCGAGGTGCATGTCGATCATCGGATCCGGGGCGTCGACCGGGATCGCCGGGTGCGACGGTTGGTGGACGACCGCCACCTCGTCGAAGCCGATCGGGGCGGCCAGGATCTGGCGGACCCCGCTCGCGTTCGTGCGGTCCCCACGACCCAGGAGCGCCGCGTCCCCGAGGGGGAGGAAGTCCCCGCCCTCGAACGTGCCGGGCGATCGGATCTCGGTGAGGATGCGGGCCCCCCAGGCCCGGAGCAACGCCCCGGTCAGCATCGGTTCGTTGCGCCGCTGCGGCTTCGCCATCCGGCCGAGGACGAAGCCGTTCGCGGTCAGTGCCTGCTGGTCGCGCAGGAAGTAGAGGTTCGCGAGCGGGGTGTCGAGCTCGACCTTCGGGAAGACCACGCGCTCGCCCGGGTGCCGCTCGAGCCGGACGGACGGCCGGAGGAGCAGGATGTTGAAGAGGGTCGGCCCGTCGAACCGGTCGAGGTTGTGCCGGAAGGCCGTGCGGGCCCGGGCGACCATCTCGCGGGGGCCCGAGTAGCGGACCAGGGCAAGCGCCCGCCGTCGGATCTCCTCCACGAGCTCCGGCCGACGGGCGCCGATCTCGATCGCGAGGTGGATCAGGTGGCGGACCCCGACCCCGGCCTCGGTGAGGGCCCGCTCGAGCGCGGAATGCTCGTACGTCGCCTCGTCGATGCGGAACGCCCGCTCGTAGAGGAACGAGTACGGCTCCATCAGGCCAAAGAACATCTCGATCCCCGGCTGGTGGACCAGCACCTCCTCGAGCGGGTCCCACTCGGCACGCGCCGCGGTCCGCCCGGTCCCGTCCGGTCGGGGCGCCCCGCCGTCGCCGGGCCGGGGGCCGTCGTCCCGGCGGGGATCGGCCCTTCGACGTGCGTGGGTCGGCATCGGGACGGGTCCCTCCTCAGGCCCGGTGGGCCGGCCCGGCCGTGGGAGTCGCCGGTGCCGGCCCCGCCCAGGGGACGGCCCCGTGCGCCGTCCCGCGCACGGCCGAGGAGTAGTCCCAGGCGAACGTCGCGAGCCCGAAGGCGACGAGGACGACCAGGTCCCACGGCATGTTCAGGATCCCCATCGGCTGCACCGTGATCGGGTAGTAGTTCGGCGCGCCGGACCGGAGGACGTTGTCGTAGATGAAGAACGGGTCCCCGAGGTAGGAGACGATGCCGATCCCGCCGTGGTGCGTCCCCCCACCCCATCCGGAATCCGGCGAACTCTTCCAGCGCGCGACGCGGGAGGGAATACGGGCCGCCCGTGCTGGGGTACGCCGCGGAGAGCTCCGCGTACGGGAGTGCCATCAGGATCACGACGACCCCGAGCAGCGCGAGCGCCACCACCGCCTCCGGGCCGGCGACGGCTCCCATCGTCGCGGCGAGGGCGAAGATACCGGGGCCGACGATCCCGCCCACGGTGATCGACGTGAGCCCGAGGAGCCCGATCTCGCGCTGCAGATTCGGGGGCACGCTCGCGTCCATCGGCTTCTCCTCGCGGGCGAAGGAGGCGGGGACCCGACGAGCCTCCTGTCGGGCCGGTTCACTCGCGGCGAGGGAGGCTGGACGGGGAGTTCAAAGGGGGGCCGGGGTCTCCCGGAGAGAGGGGCTTCGATGCGGCAGCGGGTTCCCGGGCACGGCCGACCCGCGAATCCCGCCGGGGGAGAAACCGTCCCGTGACGCGACTGGTGGTCGCCCTGGGCGGGAACGCGATCCAGCGGGCCCACGACCACGGCACGTGGGCGGAATCGGTCCGCCAGATGCGCCGGACCGTGCCCGCGCTGGCCGAGCTGGTCCGTGCCGGCCACGAGCTCGTGGTGACCCACGGGAACGGGCCCCAGGTGGGGAACCTCCTGCGCGAGGCGGAGCTCGGCGCCCCCGAGGTCCCGGCTCCGCCGATGCACGTCCTGGACGCCGAGTCCGAGGGACAGATCGGATACCTCATCGCCGTGGAACTCGAGGCGGAGCTGCGGCGCCGCCGGGTCTCCCGGACGGTCGTGGCCCTCGTCGGCCGCACCGAGGTTTCCCCGCGCGATCCGGCGTTCCGCCGCCCGACGAAACCCGTCGGCCGGTTCTACTCCGCCTCGGATGCCCGGCGGCGGGCCCGGGAGGACGGTTGGGTGATGGCTCCGGACCCGCAGCGCGGCGGATGGCGCCGGCTGGTCCCGTCCCCCCGTCCGAGGCGCTGGCTCGAGGCCGCTGCCGTGCGCCGGATGCTCGACGCCGGCCTCGGGGCGCACCTCGTCCCGGTCGTTGCGGGAGGCGGCGGGATCCCGGTCGTCCGGGAGCGGTCGGGGCGGTACCGCGGTGTCGATGCGGTGATCGACAAGGATCGGACCGCCGCCCTCGTCGCGTACGCGCTCGCCGCCGACACGCTCGCGATCGTCACCGACGTCCCCGGGGCCGCGATCGGCTTCGGGTCCCCCCGACCGACCTGGCTCGGCGCGGTCGACCCGGCGACGCTCGGCGGGTACCTGCGGCGCGGCGAGTTTGGAGAAGGCAGCATGGCGCCGAAGATCGAGGCCGGGCTCGCGTTCCTCCGGCGGGGCGGCCGACGTTTTGTCGTCACCGATATCCCTTCCCTCCCGGCGGCCCTCGCGGGCCGGGCCGGCACCCGGGTGGAACGGACGGAGCCCCGGGGCTGATCCCGCACCTCGGCGGCGCGCCGTCCCGGCGCGTCCCGGCTCCGCCGACCGGCTTTCCCCGCTCTTCGGGGATTTTCACGGGAGGGGATCGACCAGAGGCGGGTACCCGCGGGACGCGATCGGTCGGGCCCGGCCTCCCGACCGGGTCGCATTAAATCCCGAGGGCGTTCCCGTCCCCGTGGCCGCCAAGGGGTCCCCGCTGGAGCGGGACGTAGCCCGCTCGCTGGTGACCCGCTGCCTCAAGGTTCGAGCCGGGGAGAGCGCCGTCGTCGAGTCGTGGGACCACACGCTCGGGATCGCCGGGGCGGTGGTCGACGAGATCCGGCGGGTCGGCGGCCGGGTGCTGCAGATCCACGAGGACGAGACGGCGTGGTGGCGCGCGATCGACCGCCGGCAGGGCCGTCTGCTGGGCCGTGGGAGCGCGCCGGAATGGGCGGCGCTGGGGGCCGCCGACGTCTACGTGCACTTCTGGGGTCCGGGCGACACGGTGCGGATCGAACGCACTCCGGAGAAGACGTTCGACGAGGCGATGGGGTGGTTCTCTCCCTGGTACGCCTCCGCCCGCAAGTCCGGGCTCCGGGGAGCCCGCGTCGCGGTCGGATTCGCGACGGAGGAACGGGCCCGCCAGTGGGGGATCGACCGCACGCCGTGGGAGGAGCGCATCCTCCGGGCCTGCCTCGTAGATCCGGCAGAGATGGCCCGGCGCGGCGCCGGACTCGTACGGGCGCTTTCCCGGGGCGATGCCGTGCGGATCACCCATCCCAACGGCACCGACCTCTCCGTGGCACTCTCCGGGCGGCCGGCCCGCCTGCACGACGGCACGCCCCATGCCCGGGATCCCCGCTACGGCCCGTACGACATGCTGGCGCAGGTTCCGGGCGGCCGGGTCGTGGTCGCGCTGGACTCCCGGACCGCCGAGGGGACGATCCACGCCAACCGCCGGACGAACATCTGGTGGTACTGGAACGACGGGGGGACGCTCACGTTCTCGAAAGGGAAGATGACCTCGTTCTCGTTCGACCACGGCGGGAAGGAGTTCTCCCGGTCGTTCCGGGCGGGAACCGCCGGGCGGGACCGGACCGGTTCGCTGACCATCGGTCTCAACCCCGCGGCCCGGGAGGTGCCGGTCCTGGAATCGGTGGAGCTCGGCGCCGCCACGGTCTCCGTGGGGCAGAACCGGGGGCTGGGGGGGACGAACGGCTCCTCGTTCATGAACTGGGTGACCCTCGGCGGCGGCGAGATCGCGGTCGATGGGGTTCCCGTCGTCCGCGCGGGCCGGATCCTCTGAGACGGGTCGCCGGGCCCCCCGCGGGCATCCGCCGCCGCCCGCGGCCCGAACGCTCGGGGCGGCGGGGGAGGACGGGGCCCCCGCTCAGGCCGGGTCCCCGGGCGGGCGTCGGGGCCACAGCCGCCGGGCGGCGACCACGTGCATCACCTCGGCGGGGCCGTGGGCGATCGCGCCGCTCCGTACGTCCCGCCACCTCCGCTCGTGCGGCAGCTCGCTCGAATATCCTCGACCGCCGTGGAACTGCACCGCGTGGTCCAGCGTCGTGAGCGCCGTCTCCGTCGCCAGCCACTTCGCGAGGGCGGCTTCCCCCTCCGCCTCCTCGCCGCGGTCGAGCCGCCGGAGCGTCCGCTCGACGTAGAGGGCCGCCGCGTCGAGCCGGGCGCCGTCCTCGACCAGGGGGAAGGAGACCGCCTCCTGATCCGCGAGCGGACGGCCGAACGCGAGGCGACCCCCGACGTGGCCGACGGTCTCCTCCCACGAGGCCCGGGCGACCCCGAGATAGATGGCGGCGAGCAGCGCCCGCTCGCGGGTGAGCTCCGGCCGTACGTAGGCGAACCCGGCCCCTTCCTCCCCGAGCCGGTACGCCGACGGGAGACGGACGTCGCGGTACTCGATCGAGCCGCGGCGCTGCCACCGCTCCCCGAGGTCCACGGCCGCCGCCCGCCGCTCGATCCCCGGGAGCTGCTGGGGGACCAGGAACGCCGTGATCCCGTCCGGTGCCTCCCCGACCCGGGCGTAGACGATGGCGGCGTCGGCCTCGACGGCGAACGCCGCCTCCGACTTGGTCCCGCGGAGCACGTATTCGTCCCCGTCCCGACGGGCCGTCGTGCGAAGCGCCCGAGCGTCCGAACCGGATCCCGGCTCGGTGAGGTGGTTGCCGACGAGCCGGCGCCCGGCGACAAGCGGCCGGACCCACTCTGCCTCGAGCGGCGCCCCGCCGTGGTCGAGGAGCACCGAGCAGAACTCGGGCTGCAGCGCCAGCTTGGCGAACGCGGTGCCGGCCCGGTAGGCGAGTCGGTGCAGCACGCGGCCCGCCGTCTCGAGCGTCAGGCCCCGCCCGCCGCGGTCGGGACGGACGGTGAGCCCGAGCCAGCGATCGTCGCCCAGGGCGCGGTACTCGGCGGCCGGGAACGCCGGCGCCCGGTCCAGGGCCGCCGAGCGGTCCGCCAGACCGTGGGCGGCGACAAAGGCGTCGAGCTCGGGGGCAAGGGGGTCCCCGGCGGGCAGGTCGAGGGGCAACGCCATCTACGACCCCTCCGGCGGGAACCGCCGGGGCGAGGAGGAGGGCGGAGCGTGCGGCGGGTAGGCCCCCAGGACGCCGAGCTCCCCCAGCGCGGCGACCCGCTCGGCCGGATACCCGAGCAGGTCGCATAGGACCGCGGCGTTGTCCTGCCCGAGCCACGGGGCGCCGCGCCAGACGCCGCCCGGCGTCGCCGAGAACCGGGGCGCCACCCCGGCCCCCTTCACGCGGCCGACGGCCGGATCCTCCCACTCGAGCAGCATCCCCCGCGCGCGGTAGTGGGGATCCCGCGCGATGTCGGCGATGTCGAAGACCCGCGAGATCGCGACGTCGTGCTCCCGAGCGGCTGCCTCGAGTTCGTCCCGGGTCCGCTCGGCGCAGTAGGCGGCGATCGCCCGGTCGACCGGTTCCCGGTGGGCGAGCCGAAAGTCCCGGTCGTCGTACGCCGGGTCGCCGAAACCGATGAGGTCGGCGAGCCGCCGCCACGACTCGGGCGTCGGCGCCGCGACGACGACCCAGCCGTCGCGCGCCCGGTGGACGTCGTACGGGTGGAGCCGCGGGTGGCTCGTCCCGTGCCGGCCGCGCACGACCCCGCGGAGGAAGTAGTCGAGCGCGAAATTCTCGAGCAGGATGAAGAATACCTCGTACTGCGCGACGTCGACCGACTGCCCGCGTCCGGTCCGCAGGGCGGAATAATGACCCATCAGCGCGCCCATCGCCGCGGCGAGGCCCGTCACCGTGTCGTTCAGCGCCGTCCCGCTCCGCATCGGGGGAGCGGGGTCCGGCTCGCCCTGGAGGGAAAGGAAGCCGCTCGTCGCTTGGGCCGTCAGGTCGAACGACGGCGCCCGGATCCGCTCGGGGTCGCCGGTGCGGCCGTGCCCCGAGACGTGCACGATCGTGAGCCGGGGGTTCGCCGCCCATACGGTCTCGTCGTCGAGCCCGAGACGGTCGTAGGTTCCCGGCCGCGACGACTCGATCCAGATGTCGGAGGCGCGGACCAGGTCGAGGAAGACCGCGCGGCCCTCCGGACGGCGGACATCGAGTCCGACGGAGAGCTTGTTGCGCGAATACTGGACCCACGACTCGGACACCGGGTCCCGCGGATCGGTCCCCTCGACGAGCGGGCGGAGCGTCCGGGTGGCATCCGCGTACGGGGGCGCGAACGGGGGACCCTCCACGTGCACCACCCGGGCCCCGAACTCTCCCAGGTACGTGGCCGCCCACGGCCCGGCCACGAAGCGGGCCGACTCGAGGACGCGGAGCCCGGCGAGCGGGCCGTACGGGGGGACGAGGCGGTCGGCAGGGGAAGGGGTCGTCACATCCACGCACCCTCGAACCCCTCGATAACCCGGGGGGTTCAGGACGGAACCCCTCCGACCAAATACGAGGTCCCGCTCCCGCCGCCATGGCCGAAGCTCCCTGGGTACGCTTCGAGGGCGCGGAGTTCCGCGACGAGCTCACGAAGTACAAGATGGCGAACCATCCGTTCGCGACGCACCCGTTCTTTGCCCGCATCGAGCGGGGGGAGGCGCCGAAACCGCTCGTTCAGGCGTGGACGAAGCAGTTCTACCCGTGGCTCGCCTCCGTGCCGATCGCCATGGCCGAGCGGTTCGCGAACTGCTCGTGGGAGCCGGCCAACGACCGCTACCGGCGCATGATCCTCGACCAGTTGGTCGAGGAGGCGGGGGATCCGAAGGGAAAGGAGCCGGGGCATCCCGAGCTGTGGCTCCGCTTCTGCGAGGGGCTCGGGGTACCGCGGGCGGAGGTGCAGGGCGCGGCGCTGCTCCCGAGCACCATGGTCGCGATCGACGATTTCCTCTACACGAACCGGGTGAACCCGTTCTACATCTCCGCCGCGGGCTCCTCGGAGCCGCCGAACGTCGAGCTCTGCGCGCGGCTCCTCCCCGCCTTCCGCCGGCACTACGGGGTCGACGACGACCATCTCCAGTATTACTCGCTGCACGTCACCGCCGACGTCGAGCACAGCGAGTGGATCGGGCAGATCGTCGCCGGGTTCGCGAACTCCCCGGAGGTCCGCAAGCAGATGTGGGAGCAGATGCTCCGCGGCTTCAGCCTCCACGGGCTGCTCGTCGACGGAGTCCTCGGCGCCGCGGGGCCGCCGCCGGCCCCGCACAGGGCTAAATAGCGCCGGGAGGTTCTACCGGACGATGTCGGACGTGCGCCCGCTCCCCCGGTCGGTGGAGATGGGCCGTACGGCCGTCCGCACCGGGTCCTGGTGAACGGGAGGCGCCGGGAGGGCGCCCCCCGTCGAGCCTCGCCGAACGGCGGGACGGGATCCTCCGGCGTCTTCCTCCGAACTGAAAACAAGGAGGGAAGCATTTGTACGGAAAATCGATCCGCCTGCGCCGCCTGTTCCCGGACCCGGCCCGCAAGCTCTTCTCGGTCCCGCTCGACCATCCCCTATCGATGGGCCCGATCGACGGGCTCGAGTCGCTCGCGCCCGTCGCCGAGGAGCTCCAGCGCGCCGGCGTCGACCTGCTGATCGTCACCAAGGGGGCGGTCCGGGAGGTCGCCCCGATCCTGGCTCCCCGGACCCTCCTCGGGGTCCACGTTTCCGCCTCCACGAGCCTCGGCGCGACCGCGAACCGCAAGGTGAAGGTCGGCACGGCGGAGGAGGCGATCGGGCTCGGCGCGGACCTTCTCTCGGTGCAGGTGAACTTCGGCGTGCCCGAGGAGCCGGAGATGCTCCGCGACCTGGGCGTCGCGGTCGACGAGTGCCGGTCGCTCGGGCTCCCCCTCCTCTGCATGGCCTACGTGAAGAAGGCGGCCGGCGCCTCGCCGGACGAGGTCCGGCACGCCGCCCGGGCGGCGGCCGACCTCGGGGCCGACATCGTCAAGACGAGCTACCCCGGCTCGCTCGGGGAGTTCCGGAAGCTCTGCGCGACCACGCCGGTGCCGGTGCTGATCGGCGGCGGCGTGCGGATCGAGCCCGAGACCGAGTTCCTCCGGCTCGTCGAGGAGTCGGTGGGCGCCGGCGGCGCGGGGATCTGCATCGGTCGGAACCTGTTCCAGCGACGACCGCTCGCCCCGCTGGCTTCTCGCATCGCCGAGCGTCTCCACGGGACGAGCTGAAGGAACGGTCGATGGGGCGGGAACGGGTCGCGATCTGGATCCGGGCCGCCGACGCGTCCGCGGTCGACCGTCTCCTCGACCGGGCCCGACGGCGCGGGTTCCGGCGGTTCATTCTTCCGCCGGACGCGACCGCCCGCCCGCTCGAGGGCGAGACGGTCTGGTCAGATCTCGGAGGAACGATCGGACGGGGCGCCGGTGCGCCCGCGGTCCCCGTCCGGGCCGTCGACTCGGCGGCGACACTCTCCGCCGCGCTCGCCCACTCCCCGCCCGGCGTCCCGCTTGCCCTCGAGTGGGGCGGGGACCGCGTCATTCCCCTCGAGAACGCGGTCGCCGCCCGCTCCGGCCTCTCCGAGGTTTGGGTCGTCGCCCGGGGGCCCCGCGAGGTCCCGGCGGCGCTCGGCGCGCTCGAGCACGGGGCGGATCTGGTCCTCGTGCATCTCGCCGATCCGGGAGAGATCGACGCGCTCGACTCGGCGCTGGAGGCGCCCCCCCCCGCCGACCTCGACTGGGCCGAGCTTCCGCTCGTCGAGGTCGCGCCGGCCGGGATGGGAGACCGGGTGCTCGTCGACACGACCTCGATCCTCCGACCCGACGAGGGACTCCTCGTCGGCAGCGCCGCCGCGTTCCTCTTCCTCGTCGTCAGCGAGGCGGCCGGCTCCGCGTTCAGCCGCCCCCGCCCGTTCCGCGTCAACGCCGGCGCCGCGCACTCCTACGTCCTGCGCCCGGACGGAACGACGCGCTACCTTTCGGAGCTCCTGCCGGGCGATCCCCTCCTCGTCGCCGCCCCCTCCCGTCCACCCCGTTCGGTCCGGGTCGGCCGGATCAAGATCGAGCGTCGCCCCATGGTCATGGCGGTGGGGGACGACGGCGGCGTGCGCCGCACGGTCTTCCTCCAGGAGGCGGAGTCCGTGCGGCTCGGAGGGGCGGACGGCCCCGTACCCGCGACCGCGCTCGCCCCCGGCCACGCCGCGCTCGGGGTCCGGCTGCCGGCGGCGCGGCATCTCGGCCAGGCGATCGACGAGGCGATCGAGGAACGATGACCGTCTCCCCTCCGCAGCTCGTCGTCACCCTCCCCGCGCGGGATCCCGTCGACGCCCGGCGGCAGGCGGCCGCCGCCCGCCTCGCCGGGGCCGACCTCGCGGAGGTCCGTCTGGATCGCTGGTCC
>JAJZDF010000173.1 GCA_021828715.1 Thermoplasmata archaeon | reverse complement strand
CTACGGGTTTCCCACCCCGGCCCCCTTCGTCGATCTGGTCCACTATCCGACCGAGGTCCTCCCGCTCGCGCTCCTGGCCATCGCGCTCGGCCCGGTCGTCGCCGCGAAGATCTTCCTCGTCGTGTCGACCGTCTTCCTCGGTGTCGCGTTCCTGCTCTTCGCCCGTTCGTTCGTCCGGACCCCGTGGGGCCAGTTCCTCGCCGCGGCGTTCCTCTTGGCCGGTCCCTTCCAGCTCGCCCTGTACGGACAGGGAGACTTCCAGCAGTTCGTCTCGGAGGGGCTCATCTTTCTCGGGCTCTTCTGCCTCTGGCGCGCGGCCGAGCGGCCGGCGACGCGGTGGGCCTGGTTCCCGCTCTCGCTCTGGCTCCTCGTACTATCGGTCTGGAGCCTCCAGATGTTCACGCTCGGCGTCGCGCTGTACCTCGTCTTCGGGGCGGTCTACCTTCTCCGGGCGCACCCCCGACCCGGCGCGGGCCGCGCCGCCGCGGCGTTCTATGCACGGTTCGGCATGCTACCGGTCCTCCTCGCCCCGCTGGTCGTGACCGTGCTGCTGGGCGCCCTCAACCTCGGGGCCTCCTCCCCCCAGGCGCTCCCCCTGCCGACGTTCGTCCAGTACGGAGCTCCTCCGTGGCGGGTCTTCTTCCTGTTCGGGTACTTCAACATCAACTTCAACCTCGTCGCTCAGGTCAACTTCGATCTCGCCGTCGGCTGGAGCCTGGCGGTCGGGGCCCTGCTCGCCCTCGTCTGGATCGGCGGGATCGTGACCCGGGACCGGCGGATCGTCCTGTTCCTCGCGATCGCCCTCGGGGCGTCGTTCCTCGGCGCCGACGCCCAGGGGCCCCTCGGGCCGCTGAACGTCTGGCTCTACCTGCACGTGACGGGGCTGCAGGCGCTGAACGCCTCCTACTATTGGGACTGGATGGTCGTCGCGCCGGTTTACGCCTTGGCGGTCGGCGCGCTTTACGAGACGCTGCGAGCCCGCAGCGTCGCGCCGACCGTCCCGCTCCGGGGGCCCCTCCGCCCGATCGTGGGGATCGTCCGCCGCCGACTCCCTCGGCCCCGCCTCCAGCGGTACTACCGGAACGCCACGCTCGCGTTGGTCGCGACCGTCGTGCTCGTTGCGGCGGTCCCTTACGGAACCCTGGCCCAATATGAGGGGAGCGCGGGCATGCACTCCATCAACTACCCGGCCGACTACGGCTCGATTCCGCCGCTCCTCGCGGGGTTGGTCGGAGGCGGCTACGCGGGGGTGGCGCTATTCAATCCGGACGTCAACTGGTTTCTCTTCAACTCGACCCATCCGGTCCAGAACGTGTTCTTCCTGTACCCCAGCGTACGAACCGTGGGGATCTCGACCTACGGGTCGTACCCGACCCCGTCGAACACCTTCGCCTACTGGGTCTACCAGCAGTTCTACTCCAATACGACCCGCTACGCCGGTGCCTTGTTCGCAACGATCGGCGTCGAGTACTTCCTGGTCTTCGACGGCGCGCAGTCCGCCTCCGACTATCCGGGTACGTTCCTCAACTTCTCCTACGGGCAGAACGCGAGCCGGCTCATGGCCGACCAGGTCGACGTCGTCCCGGTTTATACCTCGGCCAGTTTTGTCCTCTACCGCAACCTGTTCTACGGAGGCGTCGCGGCCCCCGCGGACCACCTGTCGCTCGTGGCCGGGGATTACACGGAGCTCGATGCGATCGCCTACGCCGGCGTGAACCTCACGGACCAGGCGTTCCTCTATCCGACCGATCTCACGCCCACCGGCTGCGCCGAAGAACTGCCCCGGGTCGACCGGGTCTACGCCCCGAACCCGAACGCCCTCTTCGGGATTGCCCTCCCCTGTTCCGCCCTCGCGAGCATCGATCCGGTCGCCGCCGCCTCCCCGGACCTGTCGCCGAGCCAAGCGTGGGCCCCCAGCACCCGGGTGCAGGGGGTTCCGAGCGTCGTCGACGCGTGGCCCGGGACCCTCGCGGTCTCCGACGGGGGCCGCCACGTCCTGGAGATGCCCGTCGGCGGCGCGGGATGCGGGAGCGGTTGCCGCCTCTGGCTGCCGGTCCGTTTCGGGGCGACCGGCGGGAGCCTGGCGTTCTCCTGGGGCGGCGCGAGCGAGACGTTCCGGACCGGCGAGGGGTACGACGGGGTCAACAACTCGATGGTCTGGGTGGAACTCCCGTTCGTGCTCGGGGCCGGCGGAGGGACGCTGACCGTGACCGCGATCTCCGGGTGGAACGCGATCGGCAGCCTGCTGGTCGAGGGCCCCGCCCTCGATGGGCCGGGCGCGGTCCTCGGGGAGGTCGCGCGCGACCTGCCGAACGCATCGTTCTTTCAGGTCACCCCCTCGGTCACGATCGACCGGGTCGATCCGGGGAGCTACGGACCGGCCGGCGGCCAGGGAGGGTACTACGCCGCGTCGACGAGCGGCTTCGACCCCGCCGGCAGTTCCCTGCTCCTCCAGGACCTGGTGCCCGGCCCGATCGCGCTCCCGCTCTCCGTGGCCGGCGCGCCCCTTCCCGGTTGGCTTTCGCTCTTGGTCCGCGAGGGCGTACCGGGGACGTTCCGGGTGTCGGCGGGAGGCCAGAACGTGACCTTCGGCTACCTCGGTCCGGCGACGGGCGACCCCAACGCCTGGTCGTGGGACCGGATCTACGTGAACGGCAGCTCGCGCGCGTTCGGCGCCCCCGCCCAGGTGACGCTCGAGAGCGGGGCGCTCTATCTCGCCGAGGTCGTCTACGTGCCGGCGGAGTGGTCGCCGGGGGTGGCACCGATCGTTCCGGGACCGTCGCTGTCGGTGAGCGGCGTGGCGGTC
>JAJZDF010000172.1 GCA_021828715.1 Thermoplasmata archaeon | reverse complement strand
ATCCGCGAGACTCTCCACGATGGTCGTCTGCGGGGTGATCGGGTAGGCCGCCACGACCTGGACCCTCGCGAGCCGGGCGGCGTACGCCTGCGCGGAATTGCCGCTGAGGACGAGCCGGGTCATGCCATGCCTCCCTCGAGGGCGACCATGTCGATCGCCTTCGGCGGGCACTCCGTCGCGCAGATTCCGCATCCCTTGCAGTAGTCGAGCCGGATCACCGGGTACCCCCGGGAGTCAAACCCGATGGCGTCGTCGGGGCAGAACTTCCAGCAGAAGTTGCACCGGGTGCACCGATCGGTGCGGAGGACGGGGGTGAGCGTTCGCCACGCCGCGGTGCGCAGCGTCCGGCTCGAAACGGAGGCGACCGGTCCCTCGGGGAACGGAGGGAGCGGCGCGGTGCCCGGCACGACCGGGGCGGGGGACGGTGCGGCCGGGTCGGCAAAGCGGACGGCCTCGAACCCGTCGTCCACCGCGGCCCGGTTCTCCGCGTGGAACGCCGGCACGAACTCGTCGACTGCCCGCCCGAGCGCCGCCCGGCTCACGACCTCGGTGGCCCGGGCCAGCGCCCCCAATACGGCGGTGTTCACGATCGGAGAGGTCGGGCTGCCGAGCCTGTGGGCGATCGCGATGCGGGTCGCATCGACCGCGACCCGGCGGACCGTCCGCGGGGCCGGGAGCGAGGCCGGGTCGGCGGCGGTGTTCACCAGGAGGAGCCCCCCGGGCCGGATCCCGTCGGTCACCGGCGTCGTCCGAAGGAGCCCGGCGTCGAGGACGACCACCACGTCCGGGGCCTCGATCGCGGTCCGGAGGCGGATCGGCCGGTCGTCGATCCGGGCGTAGGCGGTCACCGGAGCGCCGCGACGTTCGACCCCGAAGAACGGGAAACTCTGCGGCTCCTTCCCGTCGAGGAATGCGGCCTGGGCGAGCAGTTCGCAGGCGACGACCGCGCCCTGGCCGCCCCTCCCGTGGACCCGGAGTTCGATCATGGCACCCCCGTTCCGTTCACTCGGGAATCGCGCTTGAAGGCAAGGTCAACTCGGGCTTACCTTCGGTTCAAGCAGGCGGGGACCGTCGGCTTTCCCATGGTAAGCATTCGCGCGCTCCCGAAGATCTGGCTGAACGGACGTTTCGTCCCGTGGGACGAAGCCAAGATCCACGTCCTGACCCACGGCCTCCACTACGGGTACGCGATCTTCGAGGGGATCCGCTGCCACGGGACCTCGAGCGGTCCCGCCGTCTTCCGGCTTCGGGATCATTTCGACCGGTTCCAAAACAGCGCGAAGATCTACCGGATGCGGCTGCCGTACGACCGCGGCACCCTCGAGCGCGCGACGCTCGACCTCGTCCGCGAGAACGGGGTCTCGGACGCCTACCTGCGCCCGATCGCCTACTCCGGTTACGGCGAGATGGGGATCGACCCGACGAAGAGCCCGATCGAGGTCGCCGTCGCGATGTGGGAGTGGGGGGCGTATCTCGGCGAGGAGGGGGTCCGGCGCGGGGTTCGGGCGACGGTCTCGAGCTGGGTGCGGATCGACTCCCGCATGCTGCCGCCCCAAGCGAAGTGCGCGGCCAACTACGCCAACTCGGCGCTCGCCAAGATGGAGGCGACGAGCGGGGGCTACGACGAGGCGATCCTGTTGAACGCGGCGGGGATGGTCGCGGAGGGTCCGGGCGAGAACATCTTCCGGGTAAAGAACGGGGTCGTCTCGACCCCTCCCGCCAGCTCGGGGATCCTTCGGGGCATCTCGCGCGACACGGTGATCCGGTTCGTGAAGGACGAGGGGCTCGAGTTCCAGCGGACCGACTTTACCCGCGAGGAGCTGTTCACCGCCGACGAACTCTTCTATTCCGGCACCGCCGCCGGGATCACCCCGATCCGCGAGGTCGACGGCCGGTCGATCGGCTCGGGGGAGTATCCGATCACCCGCCGGCTGCAGGAGCGCTACGACGTCGCGATCCACGGGCGCTCGGAGCGGTACAGCGGGTGGCTCACGTACGTCGACGGGCCCCGGCCGAGGGCGTGAGGAGCGGCGCGGGGAGTAGAACCGATGGCGCACGCGACCGTGCTCCTCGCCGGCTCGCCGATCCGGACCAACCTCGGGATCCTCGGGTTCTCGGCCGTTACCCTGGTGGAATCGGAGGGGCTGCGGATCCTGGTCGACGTCGGGCATTACGGCCGCCGCGAACGTCTCCTCGCGGCGCTCGCCGCCCACCGCATCGATCCGGTCGCGGTCGACCACGTCGTGCTCACGCACCTCCACTGGGACCACGCGCTGAACCTCGATCTTTTGCCGGAGGCGGAGATCCACGTCGGCGCCGCCGAGATCGACCGGGCCGAGGCTCCCCCGGCGAACGATCCCCACACGATCCGCGGAGCCGCCGCCTGGCTCCGCGCCCGCCGTACGCACCCGATCTCCGCCCCGACGACCGTGCTCGCCGAGGGCGTTGAGCTGGTACTGACGCCGGGCCACAGTCCGGGGCACCTCGCCGTGGTCGTCCACGAGCCGGCGGGACGCCTCCTCGTGGCCGGCGACGCCGTCCCGACACGACGCGCGTGGCTTCGCGGGCGGCCGGACCACGTCTACGACGATGCGTCCCTCGCCGAGGCGAGCGTCGCCCGGCTGCATGCCCTCGAGCCGACCCGGGTCGTGCCCGGTCATGACGCCCCGTTCCGGGTCCGACCGGACGGGACGGAGCACGAGCCGGCCGAGGAGGTGGAGTTCGTCTTCCGCGAGGATCGCGAGCGGGACTTCCGCTGGCGCGGGGGCGAGGTTCCCGCCCGGGAGACGTATGACTGACGTCGGCGGCGGCGCGGCCGGTTCGGCCGACGGG
>JAJZDF010000171.1 GCA_021828715.1 Thermoplasmata archaeon | reverse complement strand
CGATGCGACGGTTCCCCTGCGCGCGCCTCGGAACGGTGCGTTCCGGCCCGCTCGCGCTCCGCTGGGGGGAGCTCGCCCTCGGCTCCGTAGATCTCGGTCCGCTGGACGAGCGGTGGCGGGTCGGGCTCGGGCTCCCGGGCTGAGCCGCGCATGACCGTCACTGCGCTCGTCTCCGGCGGGAAGGACTCGCTCTACGCGGCGTACCTGGCGGAAACGCAGGGACGATCGGTCGACGAACTGGTGGTCCTGCGCCCCGCGGACCCGGAGTCGAGGATGTACCACACGCCGAACCTCGACCTGGTCGCCCTCCAGGCGACGGCGTGGGGAAAGTCGTACCGGGCGGTTGACGTTCCGCCCGGAGGGGAGGCCGCCGAACTCGCGGCGCTCGCCCGGGCGCTCGCCGGTCGCCGCGGCTGGGTCGTGATCGGGGCGATCGAGTCGTCGTACCAGTGGGCGCGCGTCCTCCGCGTCGCCGACTCCGTCGGACGGCCCGTCTATGCGCCGCTCTGGCGACGTCCTGCCGGGCGCGTCGTCCGCGAGGAGATCGCCGCCGGCCTCGACATCCGCTTCGTTCACCTCGCGGCGGAGGGGCTCGATCCGGGGTGGCTTGGGGAGCGGCTGGACGCGGACCGGCTGCGCCTTCTGGAGACGGGGAGGCCCGGACGCGCCCGGGTCCACCCCGCCGGGGAAGGCGGCGAGTACGAGACCGCGGTCGTCGACGCGCCGTTCTTCCGGAGCCGGATCGTCTTCGACTCGGCCGACCGCGAGGTGCGTCCCTCGACCGCCCGGCTCACGGTCCGCAACGCCCATCTGGCCCCGAAGGCTCGGAGCTGGCCGAGAGGGCCATGACGAGCGAACCCGACCCCGCCCCGACCGCCGACGAGACACCCTCGAACAGCGCGGAGGTCCGTGCACGGGTAGGACGGGCGCGGCGCGCCCTCGGCGACCCCCGGGCCGCCGTCAACCTGCGGTGGCTCCGCGCCTTGAGCGGGGCTCGGGTCCCGGAGATCCTGGGCGTACTGGGCGAACTGGACGAACTCGTGCCGATGGAGGAGGAGATCCGCCGTCGACATCTCGCCGGGGGACGGACGAGCTACGCCCACTTCTCCGCCCCGTTCGAGATCTACGCCCTCGTCCGCCTCCGACGGCCGGAGCATGTGGTCGAGACCGGGGTGAGCAGCGGCGTCTCCTCGGCCCACATCCTCCGGGCGCTCGAGAAGAACCGGAGCGGTCGCCTGTACTCGGTGGACCTGCCGACGCGGCAACGCGGGCCCGTCCTCGCACCGGACGAGTCCCCGGTCGCGATCCCACCGGGCCTTTCGAGCGGGTGGGCCGTCCCGTTCCGCTCGCCGCGCTGGGAGGTGCGGATCGCCGACTCCGCGACCGAGGTGCCTCGCCTGGCCGCCGAGCTCCCGAGCGTCGAAATGTTCCTGCACGACGACCTCCACACTCCCGAACGGCTCGCCCTCGAGCTCGCCGCCCTCCGCCCGAAGTTCGCGCCGGGGGCGATCGTACTCGCCGACAACACCGCGTGGACCGGCACCGCCTTCCCGGAGTTCGCCCGCAGCGTCCGGGCGCACGTCTACGCGCGGGGAACGAGCGACCTGGTCGGCTGCCGCCTACCCCGACGGCTTGCTCCGCCCGCTTCCGGGGACGACCGCCCGGGCCCCGCGTGACGGACCTCGAGAAGACCATCCGCTCGGCCGGAGGGTCCCGAGGAACGCCTGGCCGCGTGGGCCGGGATCCAGGTCCTCCATTCCACGCCGATACGGCTCGTTGAGGGCGGACATCCTCCCGCGATTTCCATCCTGGGAGGATGTCGGGGCCCGCGCGACCCCCGGGCTTATCCGACCCGTGGCTCTCATCGGTGCGATGTCCGCGAGCCGTCCGGACGCCCGTGCTCCCGCCCCGGGCGCCCCCCGCCCGTCGAGCCCCGATCCCGTCGAGGAGGCCCACCGCCGCTGGACGGCGGAGGTGCTCGAGCCGGCCCGGGCGAAGAGCCCCGAGCGGAAGGAGGCGTTCGCGACGCTGGGGGGGATCCCGGTCGACCCGGTCTACACTCCCCGCTCCCCGCGCTCCGGGTTCGACCGGATCGGCTACCCCGGGGCGCCGCCGTTCACCCGGGGGATCCACCCCACGATGTACCGCGGCCGCGGCTGGTCGATGCGGATGTTCTCGGGCTTCGGCTCGCCGGAGGACACGAACCGGCGCTTCCGCTACCTCCTGCAGCACGGGGAGTCCGGGCTCTCGATCGCCTTCGACGACCCGACGCTCTACGGGATCGATGCCGACGACCCGGAGGCGCTCGGGGAGGTCGGCAAGTGCGGCGTGAACGTCAGCTCGCTCGACGACATGCGCCGCCTCCTCCGCGGCATTCCGCTCGCCGACGTGACGACGAGCATGACGATCAACGCCCCGGCGAACATCGTCTGGGGGATGTACCTGCTCGCGGGCGAGGCCGCCGGGATCGGCGTCGACCGGTTGGGCGGCACGACCCAGAACGACATCCTGAAGGAGTACATCGCCCAGAAGGAGTTCCTCTACCCGCCGCGGCCCGCGCTGCGGCTCGTCACCGACACGATCGAGTACGCCACCGCCCACACCTCCCGGTGGAACCCCGTCTCGATCTCGGGGTACCATATCCGGGAGGCCGGCTCTACGGCGGTCCAGGAGCTCGCCTTTACCCTCGCGGACGGCCGGGCGTATGTCGCCGCGGCGGTCGAGCGGGGGCTCGCCGTGGACGATTTCGCGCCGCGGCTCTCGTTCTTCTTCAACGCCCACAACGACTTCTTCGAGGAGATCGCGAAGTTCCGCGCCGCCCGCCGGCTCTGGTACGACGTCATGCACCGGGAGTTCGG
>JAJZDF010000170.1 GCA_021828715.1 Thermoplasmata archaeon | reverse complement strand
CGCCGACCCCCCCGAACGTGGAGTAGTAGGAGTGGTTGGCCACGATCATCGGGACGAAGAATATTCGCGGGCCGAAGAGGTAGGGGGACGGCGGGACCGGGGCGGGCGCGACCGCGGCGGTCGTGTCGAGGTGGCCGAGGGTCTGGTCGCGGATCCCCTGGATGACCCGCAGCCCGAGGCAGATGATCTCCGGTTCCGACAGCGGAGCCGCCCGTCGGCCGACGACGTCGTACGCCTGCTCGAGGAGGCGAAGGCTTTCGTTCGCCTCGAGGGTCGCCACCGAGGCGAGGACCGCGGAGGCGACGAGCGGAAACTGGAGGTACCGGCCCATCCCGCGCGTAAGGATCGCGAGCTTCGTATCGAGGCCATCGACCGGCAGTTCCGATACCGCGAGGAGCGCGGCGGCGAGCTCCACATCCTCGGAGGCCTCGAAGCCCCAGCCCCCGAAGAGGGCCCGCAGGCGCGCGAGCTTGGCGGTCAGATCCGGGGCCGGGACGTTCGGCAGCGCGAGCAGCGCCGCCGCGTCGTACGAGCGCGTCACCCGGAGGTACCCCTGGAGCGACGCGGTCGGCAGCGACCCGTCCCTCCGCCGGCCGAGGAGCAGCATCGCGGCCACCCCGAGGGCCGACTCCTTGGCGACGCCCAGGTTTCGCACTTCCTTCTCCAACGGGGCGACCCCGCCCAGCGTTTCGGCGATGGGCCGGGGGATCGTTGCGAGGAGCTCCGCCGCGAGCAGGCGGTTCTCGGCGTTGGGGGCGATCCCGGCGACACCGTTCCAAGCCTCTAGGAGGGCGGTGGACCCGGCCTCGACCTCCGGCTGGGTCCGCGCGAGCCCCAGCGAGACCGACCAGACATGGGAGCGGTCGTACTCCTTCAGCGGTCCCGCCAGCGCGGCCGCGTAGCGCCCTCCGAGGTCCGCGAGTCCGTTCATCTCGCGGTCGACCGCCTGGACCTGGGAGAGGTAGGCGGCGAACGGGAGGTCGGCGACCCGGTACAGCCGGACCGCGAGGTCGCGGGCCTGCAGCTGGCCCGCCCCCGTGAGGGCGACATAGCCTCCCCCGTACGGGACGAGCGTGTCGAGGACGGACTTCTGGGCCAGCAGGTCGGCGTATCGATGTTCCCGCGCCGTAAGGTCCCCCTCGAGGGCCCTGAGACGGGCCGAGTCCCCGGCTTCCTGGTCCCGCTGCGACGCTTTCGCGTCGTGGCCCTGGAACCAGAAGCGGAGGGAGTGGGTCCGGGCCGTCTCCGCGGAGAGCTGGGAGGACAACTGGCCCCGCTGCTGCTCCTCCGCGGCGAGCGCCGACTGGGCCGCCGGCAGCCCCGCGACCTCGGCCTGGAGGGCCGCGAACTCGGCGGCCGTACGCAATTGGATGAGGTTCAGCCGGCCCAAGAGGGCGAGATCGTCGGGCCCGATGCCGTCCGGCGGGTTTCGGTTCTGCACCCCGTTGAGGAACGCGTAGATCGCCTGTGCGGTCGTCATTCACCCATCCAAGAACGGGAACTCGAGATGTACGAGGGGTTCATCAACCTTGGTCCGGACCTCGAGCACCGCCGACGGGCCGTCCTCTCGGACGCGCACGAACGGGTCGTCCCGCACCGCCCGACGGAGCAGGCGGAGCAGGCGGCTCCGACGGGGCTCGGGGGATCCGAAGCGCCGGAGCCGCTCGGCCTCGATCTGCTCGTAGGCGAACGTCACCTCGTACAGAGAACGGAAGATCTGGTCCTCGAGCTTCTCCCGGACCCCCTCCGGGGGCACCGAGACCGCTTCGAGCCCCTCCAGGTCGACGAAATAGATCGTCCCGTCCGGCGCGAGCACCGCGTCCTTGTCGAGCCAGACGTCATGGAAGTCGAGGCCGCGGAAGGCGCCTCCGGGGGCGGACTGCTCCGCCGTGCGCGCGAAGAGCGAAAGGAACGGGACCGCGCTCCGCAGGAACCGCTCCTCGAAGGCGGCGGCCGCGGCGTCGGCCCCGATCCCGAACCGGTCGAAGACCTCGCCGACCGCGGTGCCGACCGTCGTCCGGGCGTGGAAGTAGATCCGCACGTTGGAAGGTACCAGCCGCAGCTCCTGCACGATCCGCCCGGGGTAGGTTCGGTACCACCGGATCGACCGCAGCCGCTCCTCGAGCGCCGGCGGAAGGAATGCGATCTTTACCACCGGGGCGATCCGGAACCCCGCGAGGGAGGTAACATCGGCGCGCTCCGAGACGGCGAGCGCGATCTCCGCATGCTCGAGCCCCTGTCCGCCGTACGGCGACCCCCGCAACCACCGCTCGCCCGTGATCAGCCGGTCGCCGGGGCCGGGCGGGCTCCGACGCAACGCGGCACGGACGTCCGGGTCCTCCGATAGCTCGGCACCGTACCACCGGTCGAGCGGCCGCCAGGAGTACGGATCGACCGCCGACCCGACCCCCTTCACCGAGAGATAGAACGGGAGCCCGTCGAGGTCGGCGACCGGGTCGGGAAGGATCGCACTGCGGTTGTCGTCCTCCACGAAGCTCCGGTGGCCGAGCGGCTCCTCGGGGTACAGGGCCCGCAGCGCCGACGGCAGGAACACCCGGTCCCATGCGGCGAGCGGGTGGGCCGCGAAATGACGGTTGGTCCGGGTCACCGCGGGGAATTCCCACAGTTCGAGCGGAAGACCGGGGAGCTTCACGGCGGCGCAGCCCGCCGGCCGTCGGGAGCCACCGGCCGACCGCCGAGACGTACGGCGCGCGCTGCGGGCCTCATTTCCTAGGAGCTGGGGGCGCCATCCGTCCGCCGGTTTCGTCCCCACCGATGGCGGCGATCGTCACCAGGCGGGCGGCGACCGTGATCGCGCTGATCGCCTCGTTCGCCCCGGCCCGGCGGAGTTTGCCGGCA
>JAJZDF010000169.1 GCA_021828715.1 Thermoplasmata archaeon | reverse complement strand
GGCGAACGTACTCTCTCGCGTCGTTCCAGAGCCCGTACCTCGTGGTGATGTTCTGGTGCAACCACTGCCCGTACGTCCAGGCATGGGAGGGACGTGCGATCGCGCTGGCCGAGCGGTATCGGAAGGACGGGGTCGGCTTCGTCCTGATCAACTCGAACGACGCCCGGGCGTTTCCCGAGGACTCGCTCGAGAACATGGTCCGCCGCGCGACGGAGCACCGCTACCCGTTCCCCTACCTCGTGGACGACTCCCAGGCGATCGCGCGCGCCTACGGGGCCCTCGTGACCCCCCATCCGATGCTCTTCGGACCGGAGCGGACGCTCCTGTTCCAAGGTCGTATCGACAACGACCACCTCCATCCGGAGCGCGTCACGGAGCGGTACCTCGAGACGGCGATCGAGCAGGCCCGGGCCGGATCGCCGGTCTCGCCGGCGGAACTACCGGTCGCCGGCTGCTCGGTCAAGTGGAAGCCGGGCGCCTGAGCGCCGGCGTCCGCGCCCCGCTCCCCCGCGACGCGCCTTGAGTTCGGCCCGCCGCGACTCGAACGCCCGGGCCAGCGCCGGATCCACGGCGGCGTTCCCCGCATCCATCCGGGCCGCGATCGCCGCCTTTCCCGCGAGGCTCCGGGCGAGCTTCCCTCGCTCCCCCCGGGGGGCGGACTGGAGCGCGGGGTGCGTGAAGAGGAGCCCGTGACGCGGCGGCGGGGCGCGGCCGCGCAGGTGCTCGAAAAACGCCCGTTCGGCGCCGAGCACCTGGACGGTGCTGGAGGGAAGCCGGGCGAGCCGGTCGAGGCCACCCGCCTGCGCGACCAGACGGGCGGCGAGCTCGGCTCCGAGGAGGGCCGCGAGGTTCGGCGTCTGCGCCGGGGCGTTCCGCTCCACGGCTCCCAAGAGGGCGGCCCGCGCCTCCTCGACCGCCCGGTACAGTTCGCCGAGGCGGACCCGGGCTCCCGCGAGCTCCGGGTCGGTCGGGGCGAGCGGGCCCCCGTCGCTCGGCGCCAGGATCGCCCGCGCCGCCCGTCCGTGGTCCCCCGGGTCGAGGTCCGGGTGGTCTCGGGAGGCCCAACTCCCGAGGCGCTCGCCGACCAGGTTGCGGACGCGGTCGAGGTCGGCAACCGCCCGGACGGCTTCTTGGACATGAACGGAGGGGTCCCACGCCTCCGCGAGGGCGGTCTCCGCCTCCTCGAGAAGATACGTCCGGGCGTCGGCGGGTACTCCCTGCTCGGGCTCTCCCGGGACCGTCGCGGCGGCGCGGGGGTCCCACCGGACCCCGAAGGGAACCAGGCGTCGGTCCCGGGTCACCCACGCCGCCCCGTTCCTCTGCGCCAGCACGCGCTCCTCGTCGGGCGTGAGCTTGCCGGCCCGACGGGCGCGGGCCCGGCTCCGCCGGGCGTCGACCTCGCCCGGTGCGCGCTCGGCGAGGACGATCCGACCGGCATCGACCACGAAGGTCCCGTACCACGTGGTGACCACCGACGCCGCCATGCACGGACCGAGCCCCCGCCCCTAATTAGCCGCCGCCGGCTCCGTCGGCCGATGTCCGCTCCCTCCGAACGCCCGCTCGTCTCGATCCGCCCCGACGGTCCGGTCCGGATCCTGACGATCGACCACCCCCCGGTCAACGTGCTCGCGCGCCCGGTCCTGGACGCGCTCCAGAACGCGATCGACCGGGTCGACCGAGATCCCGCGGCCCGGGTCGTGGTACTCGCGAGCGCGGCCGAGAAGGCGTTCGCCGCCGGCGCGAACATCCGGGAGATGGCCGAGATGACCCCCGCCGAGGCGCGCGTTCACGGAGCCCGCGGGCAAGCGGTCACCCGGGCCATCGAACGGCTCCCCCTCCCTGTACTTGCCGCCGTACACGGCGTCTGCCTCGGAGGAGGATGCGAGATCGCCCTCGCCTGCGACTTCGTCGTTGCCTCGCCCGACGCGACGTTCGGGCAGCCCGAGATCAACCTCGGGGTCACTCCGGGGTGGGGCGGATCGCAGCGGCTGGCCCGGCGGATCGGCGCGGCGCGCGCCCGACGGTGGATCTTTACCGGACGGCCGGTGCCGGCGGAGCAGGCACGGGCCGAAGGGTGGGTCGACCGGGTCGTGCCGCGGGCCGAGCTACTGCCGGCGACCCTCGAACTGGCGCGCGAGCTCGCCGCCAAGCCGGCGCTCGCCCTCGCCGCCGCGAAGTACGAGATCCAGCGAGCGGTCGACCCGTCGCTCGACTCCGACCTGGCCTACGAGCTCGACCTCTGGGCCCGGCTCTTCGGCACGCCGGACCAGCGGGCCGGGATGCGGGCGTTCCTCGAGAAGCGGCCGTTCGAGCCGCGCGACCGTTCCGACTGGGACGAGACCGCGCAGGGCTTTCCGTGGGGGGCGGACCCCGGCGGGTCCGGTGACGTGGGGGCCATCGGAAAGCGGAAAAGGCAGTAGGTCTCGGGGTCCCCCGGCGCCGCGGTGGCTCAGCTGGCAGAGCGGCTCCTTGGTAAGGAGCAGGCCGAGGGTTCAAATCCCTCCCGCGGCTTTCCCGTCCAGTTCATATCCCCAAATCCAGTACTTGGCTACCGGCCGCCTGACGTGAGTCCGTGAGTTCTTGGGGGCTCCCGACGGTCCCCCGTTTCCCGTGGAGCTTGACGTTCATGAGTGGGACACCGCGGACGAGTCGGTGTGTCGCCTACACGCCGCGGCGGCGGCCTGGCGACCGCAGCGAAGAGAGCTCGCATCCGACAGAGATACCCGCCGGAGACCGCGGACCCTCTCGGATCGACAGGTCCGCTCGGCCGCGCTGACCTGGCTCCTTCCCTTCCTGAAGAACGCCCTCGTCCGAACCTTCCGCCCCGCCACCCTCCGCGACACCGCCGACCTCCTCCTTCG
>JAJZDF010000168.1 GCA_021828715.1 Thermoplasmata archaeon | reverse complement strand
GTCGGCGAGTTGGCGCACGCGACCGCCGCCGAGCGGTACCTTTCGTTCGTCTTCGCTCGGGTCGTCCTCGCGGCCGGCCCCTCGCGCGCCCCGCTCCGGCGGTGGGCGGTCGCCGAGTCGAAGCGGAGCTCGGCGCGCCTGGAGGGGCTCGGCGGCGCCGAGCAAGAGGAGGAGATTCTCGAGGTCGCCGGCCGGCTGCGTCTGGCGGCCGGCTCCGCCCCCGGCGGGATCGGCATTCCGCTCGACGACTACGTCCGCCTCGCGACCCCGATCCGGGAAGCGGACTTTCGCCTCGTCCGCCAGGAGGTGCGCGGGGGGACCGTGGTCGTGCGGCCGGCCCGGGCCGCCCGCCTCCTCGAGGAGGCGATCCGGCGAGCCCTCGCCGAACCGATCCCCCTGACCGAGGATACCGTCGCCTTCGTCCGGGACCGGGAGGCGGAGCTGTTCGGGGCCCTCGCGACCCGGCTGCCGAACCCCACGGCCCGTGCCGGGGCTCCGGCCGGCGGGCTCCTGCCCGGCCGCTTCCCGCCGTGCATCCGGAAGATGCAACGGACGTTGCAGGCGGGCGAGAACCTATCCCACGCGGGCCGGTTCGCCCTGGCGGCGTTCCTGCACCGGGCCGGCGCCGACCCGGAGACGATCGTCGACGCGTACCGGGGCGCCCCCGACTTCGACGAGTCGATCACGCGCTACCAGGTCGAGCACATCACCCAGCACGCGGGAGGGAGCGGCTACACGCCTCCGGAGTGCGAGACGTTGCGGAGCCACGGGCTCTGCGTCCGGGAGGGGGACCCTTCCGCGGCCGAACCACGGGACCGGGGGCGGGACCCGGTCTGCTTCGAGCCGCGGCTCCACCATCCCCTCCAGTACTATCAGATACGGGGAGGCGCCGTCATGGACCGGCCGGAGGAGGGGGCGGACCGCTCCCCGACGACGGGAGGGCCCGGTAGACCCGGATCGCCCGGGCGATCGCCGTCCACTGCCCGGCGATGACGAAGTAGAGCATCGCCACGTCGAGCACGGTGAAACGGACGCCGTAGACGGCGAACTGCGACCACGGCTCGTTCGGTGCCCACGGCCACGGGAGCGTCCAGTCGAACTCGAGGAACGTGGCCGCCGCGAGGACGACGAGACGATCGGCCCGGGTGAGGAGCCCGCTGTACAGTCGGCCCTGGCCGACGGCCTGGGCCTGGGTACCCATGTAGCTCGTGAGGAGGAGGCTGACCAGGGCGACCAGCGCGAGGAGGGGGTTCACGAATCCGGAGGCCGCGATCCCGAGCAGGATCGCGAGGTCCGCATACCGGTCGAAGACGTGATCGACGAAGTCCCCCCGCCGGGAGGCGCGGCCGGTGGCGCGGGCGACCTCCCCATCGAGCACGTCGAACACCCCCGAGAGCAGGACGAGCAGGGCGACCGGCAGGAACCCCACCGGTCCCAGCCATCGGGTTCCCGCCGCGAGCCCGCCGGCGGCGATCGCGGCGACGAGGGCGACGGCGCTGATCGCCGCCGGCGGCCAGCCGAGGAGTGGGCGCGCGAGCCGGGCGATGTACGGGTGAAGGCGCTGCCGGTACTCCTCGAGGACCATCGGACGGCCCTACGGCGCGCGCTCCAAAAGATAGGTGGTCACCGCCGGGTCGGCAAGCCAGCGCGTACGCCCCCACCGCGGGGGCCCTCGGACGGCGTATCGTCGGGCGACCGCGCGGGCGACCGCGGCGGGGTTCCGACCGGTCGTGTCGACCTCCCATACCCGTCGCCCTCGGTCGAGCGCCTCGGCGAGGATCACGTCGACCGCTTCCGCGGCAACGTTCGCGGCACGCTCCTCCGGGAGACCCCGGCGAGATGCCTCCAACCGACGCCCGAGCTCGAGCGGATGACACCGCAGCAGCACCACATCCTCGAGCGGGAGGAGATGCGCGAGGTGCCCGACGTACACGGCGTGCGGATCCCGGGCGTGGAGCCTCCAGAAGCGCCGGCGCAGCGATTCGAGGTCGACGACCGTCCCCGTCCCCCTCCGGTGGCCGAAGCCGTGGGCCAGTGCCCAGGCGCCGACCTCGATCCACGGCACGGACGCCGGCAACTCCGCCGCGACCGAACTCTTCCCGCTCCCGGGGGTCCCCGTGAGGGCGAGCGGCCCCCGACCCGGGAGCTTCCTCCGAGAGGATGCCGTGGCCCGCGGCAGATTCCGCTCGCGTCGCGACTCCATGCTGGATATCAACCCCGCGAGAGGTTTAAGTAGCATAAGTCATCCGGGGCGGTATGCACCGCGCCACTTGGAAGACGTTTGGGACCGTAGGGATTGGACTCCTGGCCGTCGTCATGGTGCTGGGGTTCGCCGGGGGAACCCTGTTCCAACCGGCGGGAGCTCCCCCCGTCCGCGAGTTCGCGACGGCCGGAGCGACCACGGCGCTTGACAACGGAGCGGGCCACGCCCTGCCCTCGAACCTCAACAACACGACGACCATGTCGCTGACGGTCACCTCGATGCCTGCCCTGTACTCCACGCTTCCGGCGTGGGTCAACTGGACGATCAACGTGACGGTCGCGAACAACACATTCACCATCTCGCCGACGGACGTCAACGGGACGATCTGGCTGTACAACGAACTGACGCACCAGGTCGCCTACAGTTTCCCGATGGCGATCCAGACGGGAGTCGGCAGCTACTCGCTGGAGCTGAACGCCTCGACCCTGAACTGCAACACCGTGGACTGCTCCACGTCGCTCGGCTCGGTCGCTTACGCGTTCAACTACTACGCCGCGGCGAACGGCAGCGTGGCTAACGGCTACCCCGTGAACACCGGCTCAACGGCCGGCGGGTTCGACGCCGTGGCGTTCATCACGACGACCCCGGTCTTCAGCCTC
>JAJZDF010000167.1 GCA_021828715.1 Thermoplasmata archaeon | reverse complement strand
TCGTCGCCCGGCCGATCAGCGCGAGCCCTTCCAGCCTTTCCACCCCGCGCATTCCGGCTCCCCCTGCTCGGGGCCGCCGGCGGGAGCGGATCCGGCACATTAGGTCGTGCCCGGGCGTCCGGAGAGGATCAGGGGAGGCCGAAGGCGGGTCCATACGGCACGAACAAGGCGAGAACCGTCCCCGCGAGGAAGATCGCCGCGAGCAGGAAGTGGCGTCGGAACGGGGTCCGGGTCGCGGTCGGCGCCCGCAGGAACTCCGCGTCGGTAACGGCGGCGACGACCGCCATCGCGCCGAGCGCCGCGAAGTAGGCGAGGCGCAGGTCGGCCCAGAGGCCGAAGAGCAGGAGCAACAGGAGCGCGAGCGCATGGAGGAGCGGCACGAGGCGGCTCGCCGCTCCGACCCCGATGCGGGCGGGGAGCGACCGGAGGCCGAGCGTCCGGTCGCTCGCGAGGTCGCCGAGGCTGTGGACGGTCTCGAACGCCGTCCCCCACGCGAGCACCGCCGCCACCGCGAGCAGGACCGGGAGGGGGAGGGCCGCCCGCACCGCGACGTACGCGGCGGCCGGGGTGATCGCCTCGACCAGGCCGAGGAACGGCGTCGTGAGCGCGGTGAACCGCTTCGTGTAGCTGTACCCCAGCACGAGCAGGAGCGCGAGCGGGGCCAGCCCGAGGGCCAGGGGATTGAGCAGGGCGGCGGCGACCAGGAGGATCGCGGCGCTCCCGACGGCGATCGCAAGGGCCTCGGACGGCGAGCGGCGTCCCGCGGGCAGGTCACGCCCCCGCGTGCGCGGGTTCGCGGCGTCGAGGTCGCGGTCCGCCCAGCGGTTGAAACTGTGGCCGGCGTTGCGCGCGGCCACGAACGCCACGACGACGAGGACGGTCGTCTCGACGGTCGGGAGGCCCCGGGCGGCAAGGAGCAGGAAGGCGATCGCGAACGGGAGGTTCAAGCCGAGGTTCTGGATCTCCAGGAACCTCCCGAGCGCGGCGAGCCGCCCGAACGGGGCCGGTGGGGCGCCGCTCACGGGCCCGGGCGGGAGAGGAGGCGGGCGAGGGCGGGGTCCGCCCGCATCGCCCGCTCCGCCGCGGCGGCGGCCGCCGGGTCCGGCCGGATCTCCTCGGGCCACGGCCGGGGAAAGCCGTCCTCCGGGCGTTTGCGGGTCGCGTCGATCCCGATCTTCCCGCCCCGGTTCGGCACCGGGTTGGAGATCGACAGCTGGTCGACCGGTCCGTGGACGAGCTCGAGGTCGTGCTCGGGGTCCGCCTGCAGCCCGACCCGGTAGAGGACCTCGCCCAGATCGTGGACATCGACGTCGTCGTCGACGACGATGAGGTAGCGGACGAACATCATCTGCCCGAGCCCCCAGAGGGCGTGCATCACCTTCCGCGGGTGGTCGGGGTACTGCTTCCGGATCGAGACGATCCCGACGTTGATGAACAGCCCCGCCTCCGGGAGGTTCATGTCGACGAGCTCGGGGAGGACGAGCCGGACGACCGGCCGGAAGATCCGCTCGACCGCCTTCCCGAGGACGGAGTCCTCCGTCGGCGGCTTCCCGGTCACGGTGGCGAGGTAGAGCGGACGCGCCCGGTGCGTGATCCGGGTCACGTGGAGGACCGGGAACGGCTCCGGCGCGGAGTAGTATCCCGTGTGGTCGCCGAACGGCCCCTCCACCCGCTGCTCGACCGGGTCGACGTACCCCTCGAGGACGATCTCCGCCTCCGCCGGGACCTCGAGGTCGACCGAACGGGCCGGGACCATGTCGACCGGCGCGCCGCGGAGGAACCCGGCGAAGGAAAGGTTCGAGATCCCCTCGGGGACGGGGGCGAGTCCGCTGAAGACCGTCGCGGGATCGGCGCCGAGGACGACGGCGACCGGCATCCGCTCGCCGCGCGCGGCCCACTTCCGGAGGTTGTTCGCCCCGACGCGGTGGATCTGGGCGTGGAAGCCGAGGGTGTCGGGCCCGTACTGCTGCAGGCGGTAGATCCCGGCGTGCGCCTCCCCCGAGTCGGGATCGCGGGTGAGGACGACCGGGAAGGTTACCGTCCGGCCCCCGTCCTTCGGCCAGCACCGGAGGATCGGGAGGGTGTCGAGGTCGACCGTCGGCGGTTCGACCTCCTGGACCGGGCCGGAGCGGACCCGCTTCGGAGCGAGGGCGCGGACGGTCTGGAGCAGGTCGATCGTGCCGCCCAGGTCCTTGAACGCCCCGAGGATCCCCGCGGGCGGGCGGAGCCGGACCAGGTTCTGGATCCGCTCCGCCACCGCCTCGATACGGTCGGTGCCGAGCGCGAACGCGATGCGGCGGGGGTGGCCCAGGAGGTTCGTGACGACCGGCATCGCGCTCCCCGGCACCTGCTCGAACAGCAGGGCCGGGCCGCCCGCCGCGTGCGCGCGCCGGGTCACCTCCGCGATCTCGAGGTCCCGCGAGACGGGCCCCTTCACCCGGACCAGGTCGCCGCGCTGCTCGAGCGCCTCCACGAACTCGCCGAGCGATCCGAACGGCACGACCGCTCCGACACCGCACGGTTATTAAACCCCCCGCGCGACCGGGAATGGGTTCACCGCGGAACCTCTCGGACGGTCGATGCAGTCGGTCACCCTCGAGTTCCGCACCGCCGATCTCGCCCTCCTCGGGGTGGTCCCGCCCGGGCTGTTCGCGAAGTACGAGGAGGTCGAGCTCCTCGAGACCCTCCGGCTGGAGCAGGGCTGGCGCCTCCAGCTCCTCCGCGTCCGCCGGAACGGGCCGCTGCGGAGCGCCGCCGAGCTCGAGCGGGAGTCCCGGCGGATCCGGGCGCTCTACGGCCTCGAAACCTTCGAACTGGTCGAGCGGCGCCCCCGGACCCGCGACTACATCGTCCTGGTCCGGCAGCGGAAC
>JAJZDF010000166.1 GCA_021828715.1 Thermoplasmata archaeon | reverse complement strand
TGGCAACGACCTGAGCGGTCACACGGCCGGCAGTTCCGGGGGCTCGAAAAGGGTGTGCACCGTTCCCAGGAACTGCACCAGGGACATCCCGTTCTCCCAGCGCAGGACGGCGTTCCCCTCCCGGGTACGGTCGACCGGGGGGAGCCGCTTCGCGAACAACCCGAGCGTCCCTCGCTCCGGGGGCCGGGACGCCGAGAAGAACCGCCACGGGTCACCGTCCCGGTGCCCGATCCGCCGGTAGGCGTAGACCGCGACCAGACCGACCCGTTCGACGGCCGTCCGATGCGCCCGGAGCTGCTCCGCCGCTCGTCCGCTCGCCGCCGTAAAGTGGATCGACGGCTCGGACGAGGCCTTCACCTCGACCGGCAGCGCGAGCTCTCGGCGGAGCGCGACCAGGTCGAATCCGAGCGAGCCGGCCCCCCGTACCACGAGGAACGGGGCGCGCACGACCCGATCGAGCGTGGGCCGGGCGGCCGGGTCGATCGTCTTGCCGTACCGGAGGACGGCGCTCTGGTCGCCCTGCAGGAGGTCGCGCAGCTCCCGCTCGTACGACGAGAAGCTGTGCCCGACCACGACAGCGGACGGGCGGAGGGATTGATATAAACGGTTCCTCGGAGTGGAGGACGAAAGGTGGCAGCGTCGTCCGGGCTCGACATCGTCGCGGCGGACCTCCCGGTCGCGCGGGTCCTGGCCGGGGTCGTTGCCGAGGCCGACCGGCGGCGGACGCTCCGCGGCTATGCGACCCAGGCGGCCCGACTTCGGCTCTCCGATCTCCGGGCCCGGCTGCTCCGCGACCGTGTCTTTGGAGACCCGGGGCGGCTCCTCGGACGCCTCAAGCGCCGGGGCCTGCTCGCCGAGGTTCCGGGGGGAGGCGGGGAGAAGATCTTCGAGATCCCATTCCCCGACGAGCTCCGCCAGCTGCTGCTCGACGAACTGACCCGCGCGGAGGCGGTCGACGCGGGCCCGGTCTCCCCCGTCCCGGACGAAGGGGCGGAGATCCGTTCGATGGATTCCGAGTTCCTGGACCGGCTCCGCGAACTCCTCCACGAGCGGCTGGAGGAGACGATCGAGTTCGGGCGAACGTTCTCCGTGGAACGGCTCGCGGAATACCTCCGGGGCCTGTTCGGGGAGGCGCTGTACTTCGACTCGTTGATATCGCTCCTCCAGCAGTACGCCCTCGCGGACGTCCCGCTGATCGCCCCGACCGGCCGGCCCACGGGCGCGACCGGCTTCCACCTCGCCCTCTTCGGCCCGCCGGGAACGGGAAAAACGTTCTCGATCGACGACCTGATCCGCGGCAACCCCCGCAGCGGGGTCCCGGCCCACGGGCTTCCCGGCCGCAACCGCTACTGCGGCGGGATCACCCCGGTCCAGTTCCTGCGGGTCGGCGCGTCGTACTCCGGCCGCGTCTTCAACTTCATCGTGCCGGAGTTCAACGACTGGTTCAAGTATCGCGGCATGGTGGAGCCGCTCAAGCTCGTGATGGAACAGCGGGAGGTGAAGTGGGAGACGACCCTCGGGACGGTCGGCCCGTACACCTTCCGCTCGTTCTTCTCGGTCAATTACAACGTCCGCACCGCCGGCGCCGACGACTACTGGACGACGATCGGCGACCCGAACTTCGCGGCGCTCGAGGACCGGATGCTGCTCCGCTTCCACCCGATGACCCGGGAACGGTTCCGCGCGGTGGAGGCGAGCGCGGAGCGGCTCGAACTCGGGGAGATCGAGTTCGACCTCGCCGGCCGCATCCGGGACCACCTCACGCTCGTCCACGCGATCGAGACCGGTCATCCGCTGGTCGCCTCCCGGTTTCGCCGCCGGCCGGTCCGGCTCGAGCGCCCGCTCTACGACACACTGCGCGCGGTCTCCGAACGGATCCTCAAGACGACCCAGTTCCCGAAGTTCTCCCCGCGGCTCAAGTCGAGGGCCGTCCGGCTCGGGGCGGCGGCGTCGCTGTTGGCTTACTTCCGCGACCCGGAGAGCCCGACGATCCCCATCGGGCCACGGGAGACGCGCTTCGCCGAACAGTTCTACGAGGAGGAGGTTCGTGCCCGAGAAGGGCGACGCGGATCCGCCGCCCGGTAGGGGAGACCGCACCCCCGGCTACCGCGTGCCCGACGGGGATCTGGTTCGGCGGGCGGCCCGCCGGGTGCTCCGGTCGGGGCGGTCGAGTTACCGTTCCCAGGCGGCATTCCGGGAGGCCGTCGAACGGGAGCTGCGACGAACGGACGGGCTCGCCGCGATCGGCGGGTCACGGTTGCGCCGTCTCGTCCTCGAGACCCCCGGTGTCCGCCTATCGGTGCAGTACACGGAGCGGGACGACGGCCGACCGGTGGAGCGGTGCCCGGTCTGTGACGGGGAGCTCCGGCCGGTCCGCAACCGTACCCTCACCGGAGAGACCTTGGTGTTGGGGCAACGATGCTCGCGGTGCGACTACTGGACGCACCGTCGCCGGCGGGTGCCCATACGCTACACCTTTTCCCGGGCAGCGCGGCCGTCGGCCCCGCGGACCGTCCCCTAAGCTACGGCTCTTCGCGCCACGGCGCGAGGGCCGGCGGGGCCGCCGCAGGCGGTGGGCGGGGAGGGGGCGGGCGCCGGCTCCCCGCCCAGAAGACCAGCACCACCCCGGTCGCGGCCCCGAGGACCACCCCGAGGAAGAGGCCAACGTCGAATGCCGCGCCGGGGATCGACCCCGAGGTGGGACCGGGCACCGGTGCCGGGCCGACCGTGACCGTGAGGGTCCCGTTGACCTCGGCCCCGGCGCTGTCGACCGCCGTCACGTTGACGACGTACACCCCGGGCGCCGTGTAGGAGTGCACGAACGCAGGGCCGAGCCCGTACGTCCCGTCGCCGAACGCCCAGGTGATGGTGAACG
>JAJZDF010000165.1 GCA_021828715.1 Thermoplasmata archaeon | reverse complement strand
GACGTTCGTCGAACCGACCCCCCGGGCTACACGGTGTTCGCCCACGCCGTCAGCGGCAGCGGTTCGTTCGCCGGGACGGACGCGGCCCCCGTCGCCTCCGGCGAGACGGTGCTCTTCGGCCCGGGGGAATCGGTGCGGGCGACCGCAGGGCCCGGCGGGTTTCGCTTCCTCCTCGTCTCCGGTCGGCCGCTCCACGAGCCGGTCGCATGGTACGGACCGATCGTCATGAACTCCCGGACCGAACTCGAGACGGCGCTCCGGGAACTCCGCGCGGGCTCCTTCGTACACCACCAGCGGCCGGTCGTCGAGGGGTAGCCACCGCCGGGACCGGCGCAGCGGCGGCTCACCGGGACGGCGGTTCCTTCGGCCGAGGGACGATCGGGCCGGTCGGCAGCGCGCGCGCGATCTCCCCGAACGCCGTCCGCAGGATCCGGACCGATCGGCCGAGATCCCGGACCGAGACCGACTCGGCGGCGGTGTGGTCGAGGTGCGGGTCGCCGGGGCCGTAGGCGGCCCCCGGCGCGTTCCAGATCGGGCCGACGAGATTCCAGTCCGAGGTCCCGCCCTTCCGCCAGCGCGTCGGCCGTCCGCCGGCCGCGCGGATCCCCGCCTCGAGGGCGCGCCCGACCGGACTGTCCCGAGCCGCTTCGATCGGATCGATGCGGACGGAGACGGAGCATCGCGGGCGTCCCGGCTCCCGGGGCAGGGAGCGGAAGGTCTCGGCGGCGGAGGAACCCGGCGGAAGCCGAAGGTCGACGGTCACCCGGACCTCTTCGCGATCCCCGCCGCCGCGGGTGGTGAACCCGATCACCTTCACCGACATCGAACGGAACGGCGAGTCGGTGCGGCGGGACTCCACCCAGCGCCGGAGCGCCCCGACCCAGTCAACGGCGACATCGGCCGTGGTCGGCCGGGGCGAGGAGTAGTGGGAGCGGCGGCCCCGGAACGCTGCGACGAAGCGGAGGTCCCCCCGGTACCCGACCGTGACGCCGTCCCAGCGGCTCGGTTCCCCCGCGATCAGGGCGTCGATCCCGCGCCGGCGGGCGAGGTGCCGAGCCCCCCGGCTGTCGGTCTCCTCGCCGACGGCGGCCACGATCTCGAGGCTTCCGGGCCCGGTGAAATCGACCCCGGCCGCGAGCGCGGCGGCCAGCGGGCCTTTGGCGTCGACCGCCCCGCGCCCGTAGATCCGACCCCCCGCGCGCCGTACCGGTCGACGGCCGGGGACGGTGTCGATGTGGCCGAGGAAGATCAGGCGGGGCCGGCCCGCGCCGCGACGGGCGATGCCGTTGCCGACGCCGTCGATGCGGGCGCGGTACCCCAGCCGACGGGCGAGCGCCACGAACGTGTGGACCGCCCCGGCCTCTTGGCCGGAGGGGCTGTATTCCCGCAGGAGCGCGAGCAACACGCCGGTCTCATCCATCGCCGAGCACCTGCTCGATCGCCTCGAGCCCGGCGGCCAGGTCGTCCTCGGCGATCACCAACGGCGGCAGGAGGCGGATCACCGCGGGTCCGGCGGGAATGGCGAGGAAGCCGCGCTCCTCGAGTCGTGCCAGGTACGGGGCCGCCCGTTCGCGGAGTTCGATCCCGATCATGAGGCCGAGCCCGCGGACCTCCCGCACCCGCTCGGCCGGAAGTCCGGTGAGGCGGTTAAGCGCCGTGCGGCCGAGGCGTTCCGCCCGCTCCGCGAGACGGTCGCGGACGGTGACCTCGAGCGCCGCGACCCCTGCGGCGCAGGCGAGCGGCGAACCGCCGAACGTCGAATGGTGGCTCCCCCGGAACCGCGCCTGGACCTCCCGGGTGGTGACCGTCGCCCCGATCGGAACCCCTCCGGCCAGCGACTTCGCCAGCGTGAGGAGGTCGGGCTCGATCCCCCACCGCTCGAACGCGAAGAGCCGGCCGGTGCGGCCGAGGCCGGTCTGGACCTCGTCGAACGCGAGCAGGCTACCGGTCTCGCGGGTCCGTTCCCGGGCCGCGCGGAGGAACTCCTCGGTCGCGGGGTGGACGCCCCCCTCCCCCTGGACCGGTTCCAGGAGGAGAAGCGCCGTCGTCTCGTCGACGGCGGCACGGAGGGCCGCCGGGTCGTTGTAGGGGATGTGGACGAAACCGGGGACGAGCGGCTCGAACCCCTCGCGGAACTCCTTGCGGGCGGTGGCGCTGAGGGCCCCGAGCGTCCGCCCGTGGAATCCCCGGAGCGCCGCCACGACCTTCGGACGGCCGGTCGCCGCGCGGGCGAACTTGATCGCCGCCTCCACCGCCTCGGTCCCCGAGTTCGACAAGAAGACGCGGTCGAGGGCCGGCGGCAGCAGGCCGGTGAGCCGCGCCAGGAATTCCGAGCGTACGGGCACGTCGTAGCCGGTCCCGAGGTAGAGCAGCTCTCCGGCCTGGCGGCGGAGGGCGGCGACGACCTCGGGGTGCGACGCGCCGAGATTGCCCACGCCGTGCGTAGCGCCGAGGTCGACGAACCGGCGCCCGGCCGCATCCCAGAGCGCGGCCCCTTCCCCCCGAACGATCGTGCGGAGCGCCCGAGCCGGCGCGGCGAACGCGTGGGAGGCGGATGCCGCCGGCGGGGCGCCCGGGTCCGGATCGCTCATCGAAAGACCGTCCCCTCCCCCGCGAGGCCCCGCGCGACCGGGTCGGGCCCTAAGGTCGGACCGATGACGACCCGGCCGACGCCGCCTCGGAGCGCCTCCTGGGCGGCCACGACCTTCTTGCGCATCCTCCCGGCCGCGTACGGGAGGATCGCGTCGACTTCGTCGCGGGCGACCGAACGGACCACGCTGGCCGCGTCGGCGGGGTCGCGGAGGAGGCCCGCGACGTTCGTCAGCAGGAGGAGGTCGGTCGCGCCGAGCGCGACGGCGATTGCCGCCGCGGCCCGGTCGGCGTCGAGATCG
>JAJZDF010000164.1 GCA_021828715.1 Thermoplasmata archaeon | reverse complement strand
GCGCTCAACGCCGTCGCCGAGTTCCCCCTGCCGGCCGCGGCGGTGGTGAAGCATGCGACCCCGTGCGGCGTGGCGGAGGGGGCGACCCTCGCCGAAGCCCTGGAGCGGGCGATCGCGACCGACCCGGTCGCGCGCTTTGGGTGCGCGGTGGCGGTCAACCGGCCGCTCGGCCCCGACGACCCCGCGACCCTCCGCGGCGTGTTCGTCGACCTCCTCGCGGCGCCCGAGATCGATCCCGCCGCCCGGGCGGCGCTCGACCACCGGCCGAAGCTCAAGCTCCTGCGCATCTCGCCGCCCGACCCCGAGGCTCTCCGGTGGGAGGCGCGGAGCGCCTTCGGCCGGATCCTCGTCCAGGAATCCGACCGGCGCCAGATCCGGCCCGGGGAGCTCCGGCCGGTCACGACGGCCCGGGCGACCCCCGAGCAACTTTGCGCGCTCGACTTCGCCTGGCGCGTCGTCCGGCACGCCAAGTCGAACGCGATCGTCCTTGCCCACGGTTCCCAGACGGTCGGCATCGGCTCCGGCCAGCCGACCCGCGTGAAGGCGGTCGAGATCGCCTGCGAGGTCGCCGGAAGCCGGGCGCGCGGCGCGGTGCTGGCGTCGGACGCGTTCTTCCCGTTCGCGGACGGAGTCGACGCGGCGGCGCGGGCCGGGGTCGTCGCGATCGTGCAGCCCGGCGGCAGCCTCCGGGACCCCGAGGTGATCGCCGCCGCCGAGCGGGCGGGGATCGCGATGTACTTCACCGGCTGGCGGGTCTTCCGCCACTAGCGCGGCGCGCCCGCGCCGGGAAATGGCGACGCAGGCTCCGGTCGAGCTCGGGGGCCGTCAGCGGCCCGACCTCCCGGCCGCGCTCCTGGCCCCCGCGAACGAAGAGGAACGTCGGGATGGCCCGGATCCCGTAGAGCCGGACGACCTGCCCGGCGTCGTCGATGTTCGCGCTCGCGAACTTCACCCGACCGCGATGCGGCTCCGAGGCGGCGGCGAACGCAGGCCGAGCGAGCCGGCACGGAACGGACCAGTCGGCGTAGAAGTCGACGACGACCGGTAGCGGGGAGAGGAGCACCTCCTCCTCGAACGTCTGGTCGGTGACCGCGATCGGTCCGGTCGACGCGAGCACATCCGCCCCGCGCGTTCGACCTCGGAGCCCGTTTTAAGCCCTCGCTTCCTCTTGCGGCGGGTCGTGCGCGGGGGTCGATCGGGGCGGTCCGGGGCCCCGGTTTCGGACCGCCGGGCGGCGCTTCTGCTGGCGTGGTTCGACGCGCACCGCCGCCCCCTCCCGTGGCGGGCGGACCTCGACCCGTATCGGCGCTGGGTCGCCGAGGTGCTGCTCCAGCAGACCCGGGTCGAGCAGGCGCGGCCGTACTTCGACCGCTTCGTCGCGCAGTTCCCGAGCGTGGCGGCCCTGGCCCGAGCGCCGCGCGAAGCGGTGCTCCGGGTCTGGCAGGGTGCCGGATACTACGCGCGGGCGCGTCACCTCCACGACGCCGCACGGCAGGTGGCCGGGGACGGGGCCGGCGTCTTCCCCCGGGGACGGGATGCCTGGGCCACCCTCCCGGGGGTGGGGCCGTACATCGCGGCGGCGCTCGCGAGCCAGGTCGACGGCGAGGCGGTGGTCGCGATGGACGCGAACGTCGCGCGGGTCGCCTCCCGCTGGTTCCTCGAGACGGGAGACGTCCGGAGCGCCCGGGTCCGCGCCCGGCTCGCGGCCCGTCTCGCTACTTTCCTGCCGAGGGATCGCCCGGGGGCGTTCAACGAGGCGCTGATGGAGCTCGGCGAGACGATCTGCCGTCCGACCGCCCCGTCGTGCCCCGACTGTCCGGTGCGGCGTTCCTGCCGGGCGGCGCGGGAGCTCGACGACCCGGGGGCGATCCCGCGTCGACCGCCGTCCCGGCCGAAACCGCACGTGCGCGCGGCCGTCGTCGTCGTCGAGAGGGGAGGGCGGTGGTGGATGCAGCGACGCCCCGACCGGGGGTTCCTCGGGGGACTGTGGGAGTTCCCGGGCGGGAAGATCGAGCCGCGGGAGTCCCCCGAAGCGGCAGCCCGCCGCGAACTGGCGGAGGAGACCGGCCTCCGCGTCGGCCCGCTCCGCACGGCCGGCATCGTCCGCCATGCCTACAGCCACTTTTCGGTCGATCTCCACGTTTTCGTCGGCACCGCACCCGCCTCCGCCCGGCCGGGATCCCCGGGTCGGTGGGTCGCCCCCGGGGAGCTCGGAAGCCTGCCGATCGCCCGCGGCACGGGAAAGATCGTCAGTCGGATCCGCGGGGCGGGTAGAGCTTTCCCGGATTCAGGATCCGATCCGGGTCGCACGCGGCGCGGACCGCCTCTAGGAGGCGAAGCCCGGTCGGGCCGATCTCCCCGCCAAGGTAGGCGCGCTTCAACTGCCCGATCCCGTGTTCCCCGCTGATCGTCCCGCCCAGGTCGAGGGCGGCGGCGTAGAGCGCCGCGCGGATCCTCCCCGCCCGGGCGGACGCGGGATCGACCACGTAGTTCGGGTGGAGGCTCCCTTCGCCCAGGTGCGCGAAGGTGTGGAGCGGGACCCGCTCCCTCCGGGCGATCCGCCGGAGCGACGCCACCATCTCGTCGAGACGCTGCGGCGGTACGGCGACATCCTCCCGGATCCGGGCGCCGAGCACCTCGTCCATCACCCGGCCGCTCTCGCCGCGGAGGTCCCAGAGCCGGTCGGCGTCCGGGAACCGCTGGATCGGGCCGGGGGCCCCGACCCGGCGGAGGAGCGACCGGAGACGGAGGAGCCGGGCCCGCGCATCCGTCGGCGTGTCGGCCTCCAGTTCGAGCAGCAGGAGGGCGCCGCGCCTCTCCCATCCGGCGCCGCGCGCCGTCGCGAGGCCGGCCGCCGAGTAGGCGTCGAGGTATTCCACCGCCGACAGCCCGCACCCG
>JAJZDF010000163.1 GCA_021828715.1 Thermoplasmata archaeon | reverse complement strand
CGACCTCCCGCTCCTCTACGACCAGCTCGGGCTCGAGCACGAGGAGCTGACGCCGGACGAGATCGCGATCCTCATCCGGACGATCCGCGACCTGGTCCGGTCGATGGGGGCGAAGCGCCTGGTCCTTGACAGCCTCACCTCGGTCTGCTACCGGATCCGCCGGGACGAGCGGATCCGGGACTTCATGCTGCGGCTCGGCCAGGAGCTTTCCGACGCGGGCTGCACGTCGTTCCTCGTCTCCGAGATCGGCCCGACCCCCGGACGCTACTCCCTCCACGGCGTCGAGGAGGCGATCGTGGACGGGGTCCTCCTCCTCCGGAACGCCCGTCGGCAAGGCGACATCCTCCGCGTGCTCCAGGTGATCAAGATGCGGGGGACCTCCCACTCCCAGGCCCAGTACGTCGTCGAGCTCACGCCGATCGGCATGCTGCTCGCGCCCCACCTGAAGGGCGGCCGGCCCGACCCCGGGGACTGATCGCATGCCGCTCGACATCGGGGAGCGGCTGCGATCGCTGCCGGGGGGCAGCGCGGTAACGCTCAAGCTCGATCCGCGGGAGTACGCCGACCACTACTTCGCGGTCCTGAACGCCACCCTGCGCGACGTCGGCAGCGAGACCAACGCCCACACGATCTACGTGGCCGTCACGAACCCGGCGTCGTTCGTCTGGAGCCTCGCCCAGGCGCTCGACGTCCCCCAGGACCGGATCTCGTTCGTCGACGCGATCAGCCACATCATGATGAACTACGGGGCGCCGCTCTCGAACGCGACGTACATCGAGAGTCCGCGGTCGCTCGAGTCGATCATGCTTCGGGTCGAGTACCTCCTCCGCAAGTACCCCCACCCCCGATCGATCGTCGTGATCGACAGCGTGAACTCCCTCGCGATCCACAACCCCCCGGACCTGCTCTCCGAGTTCTTCCATATCCTGATCAACATGCTGAAGACCCGCCAGGTGCTGACGGTGGTGCTCCAGACCGCCGACGAAGAGTCGTCGTCCGTCGAAGCGATGCTGAACCTGATCGTCGACGAGACGATCGATGTCGCCCGCGGAGGGACGTGACGTGAGCGACGCGAGCCCGCTCTTCGGCATCCCCGAGATCGACCGGCCGGTCTCGACGGCGCTCCCGCCGGGTTGGTTCGCCGTGCTCACGGGCGGATCGGCGTCCGGTGCGCCGCTCCTCGCGAAGCAGTTCGCCCACGCCGGGGTCGGCCACCTTCCGGTCCTGTTCTATACGACCTACGAGCGGTCGATCGACGTCCAAACCGCCTTCGAGGACTTCGGGTGGGACCCGTCGTCGATCCAGATCGTCAACCTGGCCGACGAGTACTACCAGCGGGTCCTCGTCCGCGGACTCGAGGTCGCGACCGCCCGCGAGAAGGGACTGACGCTCGAGCAGTTGCGGCGGGAGCCGCCGGCGGGGGGCGTCGGCTCCGCGTTCAGCCTCACGAGCCGCATGCTGAGCGACCTCGCCGCGATCGATACCCCGTTCCGGCTCGTCCTCGACTCGGTCGACTTCTTCTTCGAGGTGCTGAGCCCGAACGAGGTCACGACCGTCGCCCGCCAGATCCGCTACCGCTGCCAGACGATCGGCGGCCAGGCGATGCTCGCCGTCCACTCCCGCGCCCACGACGCCCGCGTCCTCGGCGCCCTTGAGGACCTGGCGGACATCGTCGTCGACATCCGGGCCGTGCCGAAGGGGCGTCGCTACGAGCACGGCCTCCAGATCGAGAAGGTGAGGAACCGGCCGGATCTCCAGCGGATCTTCCGTGCCGTGGTGAGCGAACAGGGCTGGCAGGTCGACGACGGCCCCCCGCCGTAGGCGGGCCACCCGCTTCCATCGCCGTAACCGAACGCTTATTCGTCCCGCCCGGCTCGTGCCGGGCGAGGAACGCTCGTGGAGGACGTCGTCATCCGCACGCTGGAGAAGGTCGAGCTCCGCCGCCCGGTGCTCGTCGAGGGGCTTCCCGGCGTGGGCAACGTCGGGAAGCTCGCCGCCGATTACCTGAAGGAGCAGCTCCCGGCGAAGCCGCTCGCGACGATCTTCTCGAAGTTCTTCCCGCCCCAGGTCTACGTCAACGAGGAGGGGATCGTCCGGCTGGTCTCGAACGACCTCGGCTACTGGCGGTCGCCGAAGGCGAACGGCCGGGACCTGCTGGTCCTCGGCGGCGATTACCAGGGGATCTCCCCCGAAGGGCAATACGAGATCACCGAACGGCTCCTCGAGTACTGCGCCGCCCTCGGCGTCACCGAGGTCTTCACCCTTGCCGGATTCGCGCAGGGGAAGATCGTCGAGACGCCCCGGGTCCTCGGGGCGGCGACGAGCCCGGCGCGGGTCGAGGCGATGAAGAAGCACGGCGTCGTCTTCTCGCGGAACGACCCCGGCGGCGGGCTCATCGGCGCGAGCGGACTGTTCCTCGGGCTGGGCCGCCTGTTCCAGATGGAAGGCGTCTGCCTGATGGGGGAGACGAGCGGCTACTTCGTCGACCCCCGCAGCGCGGAGGCCGTCCTGAAGGTCCTCGTCCGCGCCCTCGACCTCGACATCGACTTCACGGCCCTCGAGGCGAAGGCGCAGGAGATCGACCGCATCGCCCACAAGGTCCAGGAGTCGGAGGCCCGCGGAGGAGAGGTCCCGGGCTCCGGCCCCGCGCCGTCCCGCGACGACCTCGGGTACATCGGCTGAGCCCGCGGGGAGCCGGTGGCCGAGTCGGGCGAATCCCGCGGGCCGCTCCCCGAGGGCCTCGGAGCGGCGCTCGCCGCCGCCGCCGACCCGGACGGCTTCGTGCCGTTCGACCGGTTCATGGAGGTCGCGCTCTACGATCCCACGGCCGGTTACTACGCCCGGACGGCGACTCCCTTCGGCGACACCGGGGATTTCTACACCGCCGCCCGGGTCTCCCCGCTCTTCGCCGCGGCGTTCGCCGCCCGCGTCCGGGCCGAACGG
>JAJZDF010000162.1 GCA_021828715.1 Thermoplasmata archaeon | reverse complement strand
CCCGAGCATCGAAACGGGCCGGGCGCCGTAGCGCCGTGCGAGGAGGCCGGCGGGCACCTGCATCGCCCCGGCGCCGGCGAGGAAGACGGCGACGAGCGCCCCCCACCCGGCGGGCCCGACGTCGAAGGCGGTGCCGATCGCGGGGAGCGCGGGGCCGACGGAGAACCAGTTGTAGGCGTAGCCGACCCGCAGCGCGACCAGCACCGAGGTCGCCCGGTTCGCCGCACGCGTCGGGAGCGGCACCATGGCGGTCCGGTCGACCGGCGGCTCCCCTTAAGGGAACGGGCCAACGCGCCCGGGCGTGCCGTCGGAGCAAATCGCTTTAGGGGATGCGCGGCGTCGGCAGCCGCCTCCATGGACGAGCGCGAGTACTCGTTGCCGTTCTTCCGCGATCGCGGCTTCCGCCGGCAGCGCTGCACGGCCTGCGGCGCCTGGTTCTGGTCCCTCGGGGACCACGACCGCTGCCAAGAGGCGCCGTGCCGGGAGTACGGGTTCATCGGCCACCCGATCTTCCCCCGCCCGTACACGACCGACGAGATGCGGGAAGCGTTCCTCGGCTTCTTCGAACGGCACGGGCACACCCGCGTGACCCGGTACCCGACCGTCGCCCGCTGGCGGAACGACGTCTTCTTCACGCAGGCGTCGATCTACGACTTCCAACCGTGGGTGACGAGCGGGGCGATCCCGCCGCCGGCGAACCCGCTCGCGATCAGCCAGCCGTGCCTCCGGTTCATCGACCTCGCGGAGGTCGGCCGGAGCGGGCGCCATCTGACGCTCTTCGAGATGATGGCCCACCACGCCTTCAACCGCCCGGGCCACGAGGTCTACTTCAAGGACCGATGCGTCGAGCTCTGCCACGAACTGCTGACCGTCGAGCTCGGCGCCGATCCCGCCGCGATCACCTACAAGGAGGAGGTCTGGGAAGGCGGAGGCAACCTGGGGCCGTCGGTCAGCGTCGGCGCCGCGGGCCTCGAGCTCGCGACGCTGGTCTTCATGGAGTACGTCCGCGACGGCGACGCGCTCAAGCCGATGCCCCTCACCGTCGTCGACACCGGCTACGGGCTCGAGCGGTTCGTCTGGGCGAGCCGGGGAACGAAGAGCGCCTACGAGTCGGTCTTCGGAACGATGTGGGACGAGCTCCGCCGCACGTTCCCCCCGCGCGAGACCGCGATCCTCATCGACCACGCCCGGGCGCTGAACTTCATGCTGACCGACGGGGTCGTCCCTTCGAACAGCAAGGAGGGGTACTTCGCCCGCCTCCTCCTCCGCCGCTCGCTGCGGATCCTCCAGAAGACGCCGGAGGCGCCGACCCTCGTCTCGGTCCTGGACCGGGCGGCGCGCGACCTCGCCCACGTCTACCCGGAGATCGGCCACCACCGGGACGACCTCCACCGGGTCGTGGAGGCCGAGATCGAGCGGTACGCGGAGGCGATCGAACGGGCCCGCGGCGTCATCCGTCGCCACGAAGAACGGCTCCGGGCGACGGGCGGCCGTGTCGTCCCCGACGACCTGCTCGAGTGGTACGACTCGCTCGGCGTCCCGCCGGACGTGGCGGTCGAGGAGCTCCGCGACCCCCCGTCGATCCCCGACGACTTCTACGCCCTCGTCGCCGAGCGGCACGCGGCAGGGGCCCCCGCGAACGACTACGCCGACCGCGCCGAGGGGCTCCCCGAGCCGCCGCCGTCGACCCCGGCGACCGAGGTGCGGTACTACCTCGAGCCGTACGTGGAGTCGTTCGACGCGCACGTCCTCCACGTCGACGGCCCGTGGGTCGTGCTCGACCGGACCTACTTCTACCCGACCGGCGGGGGCCAGGTCGCCGACCGGGGAGAGCTCGGCGGGCTCGACCTCGTCGACGTGGCGCGGCGGGGCCCCTGGGTCCTCCACCGCGTCGCCGGGAGCCCGGTGTGGCGGGCGGGCGAGCGCGTCCACGGGCGGATCGACCGGGCGCGCCGGCTCCAGCTGATGCAGCACCACACGGCGACGCACCTCCTCAACGGGGCGCTCCGCGAGGTTCTCGGTCCCCACGTCTGGCAGGCCGGCGCCTACAAGGGCCCCGAGGCCGCCCGCATCGACATCACGCACTACCGGGCGCTCTCCCGGGAGGAACTGCACCGGGTGGAACGGCGGGTGAACGAAGTCGTCCGGGAGGACCGTCCGGTGAAGAGCTACTTCGAATCGCGGAACGAAGCCGAGCGCCGCTTCGGATTCACCCTCTACCAGGGCGGCGCGGTCCCGGGCAAGGAGCTCCGCATCGTCGAGGTCCCGGGGTTCGACGTCGAAGCGTGCGGCGGCACCCACTGCACCCACACGAGCGAGGTCGGCGCGGTCGCCGTCCTCGACGTCGAGCGGATCCAGGACGGGGTCGTCCGTCTGACCTACGTCAGCGGCGAGCGGGCGCTCGACGTCCGCGACGAGCACGAGGAGATCCTCCGGGAGGCCGCGCGGCGCCTGGGCGTCCCGACGAACCAGTTGCCCGCCGGGATCGACCGGCTCCTCGGGGAGATCGAGGAGTCCCGCCGGGCCGCGAAGGCGAAGGCCCGCGACGATCTCGGCCTGACGGCGGCCCGGCTGCTCGCCGACCCGGCCGCGACGTTCACGGTCGGGGAGGTGACGGTCGTGGCCGCCCAGGTCTCGCTCGACCGCAGCGGGCTCCAGGAGCTCGCGCGGCTCGTGACGCGCACCCCGGGCCGGGTCGCGATCCTGGCGGCCGAGCACGAAGGGGCGGGGGTGTTGTTCGTCGGTTCGAGCGCCCCCTCCCGGTCGGCGAAGGCGATCCTGGAATCGGCCCGGGCCGCGTTCGAGGGCCGCGGCGGCGGCAACCTCTCCGCGGCCACTGCCGTCGGGGAGCCCGGAGCCCCCCTCGCCGCGGCCCTCGCCGCCGCGCGCGCGACGGCCCGCGGGTAGGCTCCGGGATGAGCCGGCGGGGGGGGTGCGCGAGCCCGGAAATCTTTACTTTCCGAT
>JAJZDF010000161.1 GCA_021828715.1 Thermoplasmata archaeon | reverse complement strand
GACCGAGGGACTACGGCGATTGAGGCTCAGGGATCTCCTGCGAGAGGAGGCCCGGGTCGCGGCAGGGGTGTAGTGGGTAGAAACCCCCGCTGTTCAGGTCGCGACCGACTCGGCCCCGGTGCGGCTGCGGATCGACGATCCCGTCCCCGCGGAGCGGCGGGGAAGCCTGCGCCGGACCCGTTCCCCCCCGGGAGGTGGGTGGCCCGGGGCCGGGCGCTCCGTTTAGGCGTCCCGGGTGCGCTCGGAGCCGGTCCCCCGGCCGGCGGCAGGGTCGGGGAACGAGAGGAGGAAGCCCGCCCCCGACCCCGGCACGTTCCGGGCGACGATCGATCCGTGGTGGGCCTGCACGATGCCGTGGCAGACGGCGAGGCCCAGGCCCGTGCCCTCTCCTTCGGGCTTGGTCGTGAAGAACGGCTCGAAGATATGGGGGAGGATGTCGGGCGGGATCCCCGGCCCCGAGTCGACGACCTCGACCTCGACCCGACCCCCTCGCCGGCGCATGCCGATGCGAATCGTCCCCTTGCCCCCCATCGCGTCGTAGGCGTTGTTCAGCAGGTTGGCCAGGACCTGCATGAGCTGGCCGTGGTCGCCGCGGATCACGAGCGGTTCGGGGGGATATTCCTCGAGGACCTCCACGTCGGCGGACTGCTTTCCCCTCAGGAACTCGGTCGCCTCGTGGCCCACCGCCCGCAGGTCGACCTCGGCGATGTGCGGCTCCTCCCGTCGGGCGAAGTCGAGGAGCCCGCGAACGATGCGGGCCGCGACCTCGACCTGATCGGTCATCGTGGCGAGCCGGGAGCGCACCCACGGGTCGTCGGTACGCCGCCGCAGGCTCTCGGCCACGAGCATGACGTTCGCGAGCGGGGTGTTGATCTCGTGGGCGACCCCCGCGGCGAGCTGGCCGAGCGAGGCGAGCTTGTCGGCGTGGGCCGTCCGAAGCTCCCAGCCGTGCTGTTCCGAAAGATCCACGGCCACACCCAAGTAATGGGTGACCTCGCCGCCCGTGTGGACCGCCGTGATGCTCAACAGCACCGGTCGCTCGCGTCCGAGGCGGTCGCGATTGAAGATCTCGCCGGACCAGTACCCCTTCTTCGGGTCGGTCAGGTCGGCCCACATCCGGTCGTACACTTCGGGGGGCGTATGCCGGCTTCGGACCAGGTTCGGCCGCCGACCGATGCACTCCGCCCGCGAGTAGCCGTAGACCTTTTCGTAGGCCGGATTGACGTCGATCATGATCCCCTTCGCGTCGGTGAGCTGCATCGGGTTGGTCGACGAGCGGAACGACTCGTGAAAGACCGACGCCCGACGGGCCGCCGCGACGCGGTCCGTGACGTCCCGCACGACCAGCAAGGCGCGCGCGGGGCGACCTGCCGCCGTCGCCGGCAGCGGCCGGACGTCGAGGTCGACGTACGCGCCTCCCGGGTCCGTCCGGTGCCGGGTCCGAACGGAGGAGAAGGCGCTCGACCGGCCCTCGCTCAGGGCCGCCTCCACGGCGTTCCGTACCTGGGGCGACCAGGTCCCGTCCTCCTCCACCATCCGGTGGAAGTCCTGCCCCACGATCTCCGGGGTACGACCGGTGGTTTCAAAGTACGTCGGGTTGGCCCACGCGATGGTGCCGGGGGCCTCGAGGAGGAGCACCCCGACCCGCATCGCCCCTAGTACGGTCTCGAGCTCCGGGTCGAGCGGCGGGCGATCGGGCATGGCCGGACACCGGTAGGGCCGTCCCCTCATGGCCCTGTCGGACGGCACGGAGCCGCCGGGAGCCGTGCTACGGTTCGTCAAGACGGCATGACGAGGCCGCTAAGCGCCGGCTTCCGCATCGAGCGGTGCATGCGCGCCCCTCGCGTCTTGGTCGTGGGCGAGAGCCCGAGCCTCGGGAGTTCGATCTCCGACCTCCTGGGAGCGGGGGATGTACCCCACCGGCTGGTCGTCCAGTTGGATTCGGAGTCCCCCCTCGAAACGGTCCGCGAACGATATCTCGTGGTCGTCGCCGCGAGCAACGGATACTACTGCTCGACCGGGCGCCGGTGGCTTCAGGGGGAGCTGCCGGGGATCGCGCTCGTCGTCGTCGGCTCCCGCGATCCCCTCCTGGGCCACTCTCCCGGAGTGCACCGGGTCGCTCTGCCGCTCGACCCGGGGTTGCTGCTCGAGACGATCCGAGGCTTGCTGCGCGGCTCGGACCCTGCGGGGGGGCCGCCGCCCCGTCCGGGGGAGGCACCGGCCGAGCCCCGGTAAAGGTCGGAGAGAGCGGGTCTTCGACCCCGCGGGGATCGCCGTCGCCGGGCGGTGCGGCCCGTGCGGGGCCTTCGGGGTACCGATCCGATCGCAGTTCGACCTGCCCACCCCGAGAGCCGCTGCACGGGTCTCCCCGCGGAGCGACGAACGATAGGACCATCCACAAGAGGCGGTGGTTCGCCCGTCCGTCGCCTTCCTCCAGGACGGCCGGGAAGATGGGGCTGGATCCCGGGCAGGAATACCCGCACAGCTCGGGAACGGATGCGGAGAGGGGCGCCGGTCATGGAGCGGGGGGGCTCGACCAACGGGTCCTCCCCCGCGCCCATGGAAGATCTCCTGGGCGTTCGTCTCTGCCGCCACCTCGGGCGCGAGCGCGGGTGTTGTGGCGGGGAGATGCCCCGTGCCGGCGACCGCTGCTTTCGGGTGGAACCTCGCGACCCAGCGGATCGGGAGGTTCGGGGCCCCGGAGCTCGCCCATTTTCGGAGGACCCGTTCTCGGGACGAGCCGTTCGCGGAGCGGCCCGAGTACGCCCCTTCCGCGGGGCGCGCGCGGGGAGCCGCCGCAGCGGAACCGCATGCCTTTTGGTCCGGACCCCCTAGCCACCTCGATGGCGCGACTTCGTCGGGTGGCCGTGCGGGGGCGGCGCTCGTTCGAGTACGTCTCGCAGGGGAACGGCCCGGCCACGCTCCTGGTGCATCCCGGCGGCCCCGGCCTGACGTACCACTACCTCCGGGGCCTCCTCCGC
>JAJZDF010000160.1 GCA_021828715.1 Thermoplasmata archaeon | reverse complement strand
CGTGCGGAGCACGGTGTCGATGGTTGGTCGAGGAGGGACTGGCCGGGGTCAATCTGTGGGAGGAGTTCGCGCGGCAGGACCCGAAGGAGGTCGCCCGACGCCTGCCCGCCCTACCGCGGGAAGGGCATCGGCCGCACGTGGCGGTGCCCGCGGGGAAGCAACAGGAACGATTGGAGGCGTTGGTCCAGTTGCTCGATGGGGCGGCTCCCTTGGAGCCCGGACTATCGGCGTGGGCCGCGTCCGTTGGGCTGGACACCACTACTCAAGGGCCGGTTCGTTCCTGACCGTTATTGGATATCGTAGCGGCGCGCGAGGCCCGCGGGGCCGAAGCGAGCCCGGAGGGGGAGCGGTCGCCACCCCCGGGCGCACGGATCCGGGATGCGGGAGGCCCTACCGCCCGTCCCCGCACCGTCGTTCGGCCCTGCCCCGATCCGCGGGCGGGAGCGGCGCTCCTTAGGACCTTCGTTTCCGGACGACCATCGCGGTCGCTCCCACCGCGAGGAGGATCGCGGCGGAGCCGGCCGCCACGGCATACACCCAGAGCGGGACGGCGGGCGAAGCGGTAGCGTTCGACAGCGGGCCGGTGCTCGCCACGACGTCGACCGTGACCGTGCTCGATCGACCCACGCCGAGCGCGTCGTACACTTCCACCGACACGGAGTGGTTGCCGACCGTGGGGAAGGTGTAGAGGGGGGCGCTCAGAACGCTGGTGGCCGCATCCCCAAAGTTCCAGAAGTACGAATACGGCCCCAGCCCCCCATTCACCGTGGCGCGGAACGCGATCGGCTGGTCGGCCAGCGCCTGAGTCACGTTCGCTGCGGCGGTCACCTGCAGTGCGGCCGCCACCCGGACCTCCACCGTCTGCTCCGCCGACCCCCCGGCCGAGTCGTTGGCCCAGGCGGTGGCCGCGTAGTTCCCGGGCGCCGCGTAGGTATGGCTGACGTTCCCGGTCGAGGCAAACGTGCCGTCCCCGAAGCCCCACGTGAGCGCCACGGGGGCATCGCCGCCGCTGGCGGAGGCGTTGAACCCGACCGGCAGCCCCACCTCCGTCTGGGTGAAGTTGACGGCGGCCCGCACCGCGACCGGCGAGAACACCACGATCGGCGTGTCGACGGCCGACACCGCTCCGGTAGCGTCCGTGACGGTGAGGTTCGCCCAGTAGTGGCCCGAGGCAGGGAACGACAGGCTGAGGTTGTCGTACTCCTGGCCGACTTCGCTCCCGTTCGCCCCGGTCGAGACCGTCCAATTCTCGACCACGGGCGGGGCGCCGCCCTGGATCGTCCCGTCCAAGGAGATGTTCCGGCCCGCGTCCGCGGGGTTCGGGCCCCCGGTCACCGATGCCGACAGATGCGGATACACCGCCAGGGGGAGCACCGCGTATACCATCGAGTGGTTCGCGTCGACCACCGAAACGTTCAGGCCGAAGGATCCGGTCGTCTCCAGCGTGCAGTTCAGGAAGGCGTTCGGAGAGAGGTTCGCGGGCCAGCCGCACGGGGCGGGAGCTCCGGAGAGGCGGGTGGCATACGGCACGCGCCCGCCCGCCACGCTCGCCTGGAACGCGACCGATTCGCCGAGGTCCCGCACGTTCTGGGACACCGAAATCGCGACCCGCAGCGGGTCCACCAGGAGCATCGTCTGACTTTCGATGCGGCCACTGGTGTTGGAAGAGACAAACTCCCAGCCGAGTCCGAGCGTCCCGGCCAAGGTCGGATCGTAGGCGAACACCGGGCGCAGCCCGGGGGAATCCGGGGGCGGCGGCCCCAACTCGGTCGTGACGTTGGACCAGGTCCCGTTCGAGTACATCCACGTCGCGTTCGACCCGTTCAGCCCGAGGACCAGGCCGTAGTCGAACGCCGGAACGTAGACCGAACTGATGGCATAGTACGCCGCGGGCGTATCCGCAGCCGCCAGCCGGGTCCAGTTCCCGGAGGCGAAGGCCCACGTCTGTCCGGAGCTACCGCTCCACAGGATCACGGAGTGCGTCCCGTTGTCGTAGAACATCCCGCCGAACCCCTTCGGGCCGGAAGGGCGCGTCAGGTTCGTCCAGGAGTCGTTCGAGAATCTCCAGGTGCCGCTGACCGGGGAGAACAGCAACAGCCCGCCCAGGCCGGGGTCGTCGACCATCCCGTACAGGCCCCCGTTGGAGGTGTCCAGGGGGGGAGCCGGGGAACCATTCAGCTCCGACCACCCTCCGTTCGCAAAGATCCAGGTGTCGTTCAGACCGTACATCCCCAAGAGATCCACCACCCCCCCGAACAAGACAAGTTGCGAGGAGCTCGAGTCGTACGCCATGGCGGGCCAGTAGCGCGGGCTCGGGGATTGCGGGCAGGTGGGGGCCGAAGAGTTTCCGGAACAGACCTCGGTCCACGTGTTGTTCACGAACTCCCACGTCGCGTACAGCGCCGGCCCCGCCTGTTGACTCCCGCCGAACAGCAGGACGCCCCCGATCCCCGGGTCGTATGCCGCCGTACCCCCCTCCCGCCACGGGGGCGCCGCACTCACATTGAGTCCGACCCACCCGGGGCTCCCCGGGCTCTGGGTAATGTTCTCGATGGCCACGCCCGAGGATGACCCGCGGGCGGAGCCGAGGGAAAGTACGTCGGCTGTCGGGGTCGCACCGCGGGGTACGGAGGGGCGGTCTCGGAGCTCGCCGAGGGAGGCAAGGCGTGGGCCGGCTGTCGGGATGGGGTGCGCTCCGGGTCCGATCCCGCCTACCGCCGGGCTAAGGACGACGAGGAGCGCGACCGCGAGGAGTATCGACCGATCCGCCACCTCCCCACCACCTCGCCTCATGTTCCGCTCCGGCAACCCGATCCTCTATCGCCCATTGACCCCTTCGATTTCGGCGGCGACCTCACCGGCCCCTCGACCGGACCGCGATCGGGATCCGCTGGGCTCGCATCCGCGACGCGATCGCCGCCCGAGTGGCGCCGGCCGCGATCACTCCGGCGACCGCGCCGGTCGGGGAGATGGCGCCGAGGAGCAACGAGAT
>JAJZDF010000159.1 GCA_021828715.1 Thermoplasmata archaeon | reverse complement strand
CGCCCCTGTCCTCCGGGGCGCGGCGACGCCGCATTCGGCCCGTGCCGTGGGGGCCCATCGTGTCCCTCCGCCGCCGACCGGCGCGCATCTCCCGCATCGAACCGCCCGTCGGGGGGCGCGGCGGGTCGGACGTGGGGTATGAATATACGGACACGTAAGCTGGGAGCGCTGCACCGTGCAGGGGGTTGGCTACCGGGACAACCCGTCCCGCCGCACTCGCGTGAGCTGCCATGTCTGCGGACAGCCGGTGGAGCTCGCGCGGATGCGCGACCATCTTCGTCAGGTGCACCGCAGCGTCAGCTCCGAGGTCGAGACGCTGTACCTCTCGGCCCGCATCGAGGCCCGACGGCGGCGCCACTCCTGACCGGGACGCGGGACCGTTCAGCGCGGAGGGTCCCGCCGATCGGCCCGGTCGACGACCCCGAGGGCGTAGGCCATCGGCTCGGGCACGTCCACGACCGTCTCCCGCCCGACCCGCTGCGGCGCCTGCACGAGGAGCATCCACCCGATCCGGGCGACCAGCAGACCCCCGATCGCCTCGGCCGTGATGCTGACACCGAGGACCCCCGGTCCGCCCAGCCCGAGGAAAGCGCTCACCAGCCGGTTGAGCGCATTCACGATCTGGGTCACGGCGACTCCCCCGATCATGAACAGGAAGAGGAACCGTCGTTCGCGGACGTAGACGAGGTAGGCGAGGCTCTCCTCCAGCCGGTTGGACAACCAGGTCCGGAACAGGATGAACAGCAGGGTCAGCCAGAAGGCGATCGGGATCGCGTAGAACAACGCGACCTCTTGGGCCCCGTTCACGCCTTCCACTTCCCGGTTCTCCTACATAATCCCTCGTTTCGCATCTCCCCGGAGCCTCCTTCCACTCCGGGGGAGGCCCGGCGCCCCCCATACCCTGTCTGCCGCTCGGAACCTGACGGTGCCTTTCGCCGGGCCTCCGGTACGCCGTGCCTCCGCCGCGTCGCCTCGGCGGCGCCCACCCCGGTGCCTATCGCCGAACCGCTTCCCCGTGCCTGATTTGTACCCCCGGAGGTACGGGGTGGTGGAAGGTGCGCTCCGGATGGAGGGTATGCCCCCGGCGACGGTCACCCGCCTGCTGGAAGAGAACCGCGGGCACGAGTGCGGCGGCGCCGAGACGTGCGTCCGGCTGGAGGCGGTAGCGGACCTTCCGACGCGCTTCGGGCGATACCAGGCCGTGGCGTTCTGGAACAACCACGACCAGAAGGAGCACGCAGCGTTCGTCCACGGGAATGTCGTCGAGCGGGAGGCGGTCCCGGTCCGCGTCCACTCGGAGTGCCTCACCGGCGACGCGATCGGTTCGCTGCGCTGCGACTGCCGCGACCAGCTCATCGAGTCGCTCACCCGGATCGGTCAGCTGGAGGAGGGGATCGTGATCTACCTCCGCCAGGAGGGGCGGGGGATCGGGTTCGCCAACAAGATCCGCGCCTACAAGCTCCAGGACGACGGCTACGACACGGTCCAGGCGAACGTCATGCTGGGCTTCAAGCCGGACGAGCGGGACTACGCCATCGCGGCGCACATCCTGGCCTCCCTGCACGTCCGGTCGATCCAACTGATGACGAACAACCCCCAGAAGGTCGCCGACCTGACGCGCCACGACGTGAAGGTGGTCGGACGCATCCCGCTCGTGATCCCTCCGAACCAGTACAACGGGGCCTACCTCGAGACCAAGCGGAAGCGGATGGGTCACCTGCTCGACGTCGAGCAGGGAGACGACCCGCTCTCCGACTCGGTGTAGGGTGCGCCCGGAGCCCCGGCCGCCCCGTCCCGCTCGGCCCGGACCGGAACCCGGAGCGGGAAGGGGGTTGCGCCGGGTCGGTTGCCCGGAGGAAGGCGCCGGGCGGGCGCCGACGACTTGGGCCCGGGACGCCCATCCCGTCGGACGACCCCTATGGGTCGAACGCCCGGGTACGGATCCGCTCCGAAAGACGGGCGCGCAACTCCGGTCGCGAGAGGACGAGCGGATCCCGGCTTCCCCGGGTGCGCAGCGAGACCGTCTCCCCCGCGACCTCCTTCTCGCCTACGATGAGGACGTACGGAACCCGCTCGACCTCGGCGGTCCGGACGCGCTTCGAAAGCGATTCCTCGGTGCCGGTCAGTTGGACCCGAAGGCCGTCCTGCCGGAGCTCGTCGACGACGCCCTGGGCCGCGGCGGCCTGCGTCTCGGTGACCGGTAGGACCCGGGCCTGGACCGGGGCAAGCCACGGCGGGAGGCGACCGCCGGTATGCTCGAGCAGCACCCCCAGGAACCGCTCGAAGGAGCCGAGGATCACCCGATGGACGACGACGGGGGTGTGAAGCTGCCCGTCCGGGCCCTGGTACTGGAGCCCGAAGCGGATCGGCATCTGGTAGTCGAGCTGGATCGTGCCGGTCTGCCAGGGCCGGCCGAGGCTGTCGCGGATGTGGATGTCGATCTTTGGGCCGTAGAACGCCCCTTCGCCCGGGGAGATCCGGTACTCGATCCCCGACGTCTTGAGGATGCGCTCGAGGGTCGCCTCGGCGCGGTCCCACGTCTCCCTCTCGCCGAGGAAATCCGCGGGCCGGGTGGATAGTTCGTAGCTCCACCGGAGGCGGAACGTAGAGAACGCCCGGGCGATCCAGTCGAGGAGCTTGGCGATCTCCGGCTCGATCTGCTCCTCGGTTACGAAGAGGTGGGCGTCGTCCTGGACGAACTCGCGGACGCGGGTGAGCCCGTGGAGCGTGCCGCTCGCCTCCTTGCGGTGGAGCGGAGCGAACTCGGCGTAGCGGAGAGGCAACTCCCGGTAGCTGCGGGCCCGGGAACGGAAGATCAGCATCGAGCCGGGGCAGTTCATCGGCTTCCAGCCGAAGGTCCGGTCGTCCGCCAGGGTGAGGAACATGTTCTCCTGGTAGTGGGACCAGTGGCCGCTGGTCTCGTAGACCGATTGAGCCCAGAGGAGCGGGGTGCGGATCTCGGCGTAGCCGGCTTCGGCGAGGTGCTCGCGCACGAACCGCTCCAGTTCCCACAGCACGACGATCCCGTTC
>JAJZDF010000158.1 GCA_021828715.1 Thermoplasmata archaeon | reverse complement strand
GCGATCACCCCTGGTACCCCTATTCCTGCACCGAGCATCCGTTCAACTTTCGCGCCACCGACTGGCCGACGACGTCCGACGACTTCGGCCAGGACCGGGAGTGGTCGTACCAGACCCAGTACGACACCGCCGGCCTGGGGTACTATCCGCCGGCGAACACGACGATCCCGGCGTGCGGCGGGCCGACCGGGTCCGTGACGGTCGGCGCCTCGGGCGGAGGGACCGCCTACTTCCTGACGCACGCCGCCACGGGCGCGGCCGTGGCGGGCCTCGCCTACGGGAACTACTCGCTGAGCGCGACCGCCGGCTTCGGCCAGTACTTCGACGGATGGACGACCACGGGCTCGGTCACCGTCACCGATCCGCACGACGCGTGGGCGAACTTGTACGTCCAAGGTTCGGGAACGGCTACGGCCCAATTCACCTCCACCCCGCCGACCGCGTTCGTCCTTACGGCCTATTCTGCCCACGGCGGCGGCTTCGAGATCGTCGGGGGGACGCAAGGCTCGAACGCCCCGGCGACGCACGTGGCCACGGGCAGTTCGGTCTCCCTCGAGCCCGGCATCTATTCGATCCTGGGCCTCGCGGGCCCGGGCGACAACTTCACGGGATGGGAGCTCAACAACTCGGCGGTCTCGATCTACTCCCCGACCCTGCCGTACACCTACCTGCTCGTCCCGGTCGGTGGGGGCAATGCCACCCTTACGGTCCAGTCGACCTCCTCCGGGCTCAGTACGTATGTCTACGTGCTGGTCGTTTCGGCGGTGGGCAGCGGCACCGTGAGCTTCGACGGGAACACGGCGACGACGGCGAACTCGTACTCCGCCAGCATGGGCGGCTACTCCGTCGTCGCCACTCCGGCGACCGGATGGCGGTTCGCCGAGTGGGTCGCCTACTCCTCTTCGCTCGTCATTGAGGGGTACGGGACGGCCAGCAACTGGGTCCTGGTGGAGCAATATGTGCCGGGGTACGCCACCGTACTCGGGGCGATCTTCGCCCCCGCCGTAACGTTCGACGACGCGGGAGCCTCCCAAGGCGCCATTGCCCTCGCAAGCCTCGGGTACCTGCCGGTCCACAACGGCACCACGATCCTGGTGTCGCCGGGGACCTACACGCTCGCGGCGGTCCCCGACTCGGGATACCAGTTCTCGTCGTGGACCGTCAGCAGCGGCGCCGCCCTCTTCGTCCCCCAGCCCTCGAACCAGGTGGCGAACCTGGTCGTCAACACCTCGGGGACCGTCACGGCCCACTTCGCCACGGCGACGTCCCTGGAGAGCGTCTGGCTGAACGATACCCCCACCTACGCCGGCTCGTTCCTGTTCAACTACGCCGCCTATTCGAACGGCGCGTCGAACTCCTCCGTCGCCCCCGGAGAGTATGCGGTGTTCCCGGAACCGGCCCCGGGATATGCGTTCAGCCACTGGGCGACGACCGGAGACTTCTCCGTCGTCCAGACGAATGTCGTCACCCTCTCCGGTGCCTCGGGGATCGGCTCCCTGACCGCGGTCTTCTCGCCGATCGCCTCGCTTGTCACGTTCACGGGCCCGGGAACGGCCTCCATCGGCACCGCCACACTCGCGCCCGGGACGAGCGCCGGCTTCTTGCCCGGGTCCTACTCGCTCGCCCTCCAGCTCCCGTCGAACGCGACGTTCGTCGGGTGGGCCACGCAGGGCGGGGTCGCGGTCGCCGCTCCGACCTCGGCGACGACCGACGTCACCGTCGGCGGCCCCGGCACCGTGACCGCCCTCGAGACCGCGCCGGCATTGGCCGTCGGGCCGGTCGTGGCTGCGGCCCAGACGACCTCGGTCGGCGAGCCGGTGAGGCTCAACGCCACCGTGACGGGGGGGCCCGGACCGTTCAGCTACCGCTGGAGCGGCTGCGTCGGCCTCGGGGACTCCGTCTCCGTCAACTGCACCCCGACGCTAGTCGGCAACCTCACGATCGAGGTGAACGTCACCGACGCCTTCGGGGATTCGATGGATTCGCCCCCGCTCGTGCTCCACGTCGAGCCCGCCATGTCTGTCGTGATCACGGCGTCGCCGCCGGTGGTCACGCTCGGCAACGCGGTGACGTTCACGACCGTCCCCTCGGCCGGACAACCCCCGTTCGCCTACCAGTACGTGGGCCTGCCCGCCGGTTGCGGCGCTCCTTCGACCGCGTCGTTCCGATGTACCCCGAGCGCCGCGGACGTCTACAACATCTCGGTGCTCGTGGTCGACGCCCGGGGCTTCCACGCCGTGGGGACCCTGGTGTTCCAGGTGAACCCGGTCATATCCGTGGTCGGACCGGTCGCCGCTCCCTCCAGCTTCACCGTGGGCACCTCCACCGTCCTGACGTCCACGGTGTCGGGCGGCAGCTATCCGCTGGAACTTTCGTACTCGCAGTTGCCGCCGGGGTGCTCGAGCGTGAACTCCTCGACCTTGGACTGTGCCCCGTCGGCGGCCGGAACGTACGTGGTCGAACTGCACGTCACCGACGCCGGCGGCGGGAACGCCTCCGCGGCGGTCACTCTGACGGTGAACCCGCTCCCGTCGATCGCATCGTTTACGGTAGGCTCCTCGACCGTGATCGCGGGATCGGGGACGGAGTTCCGGGTCGTCGTCGCCGGGGGAACCGCCCCGTTCACCTACAGCTACTCCGGACTCCCGTCCGATTGCTCGGGGAGCAACACGGCGAGCCTCCTCTGCGTGAGCAGCTTGGTCGGGAACTACACCGTGCGGGTCGTCGTCACCGACGCCGACGGCAAGACCGCGACGGCGGTCGTGGCGTTCGCGGTGGAGCCGGCGTCCGGCCCCGGGGGCTCGAGCTCGCCCGGCGGGCTCTCGACCCTCGAGTGGATCGCGATCGCCGCGGTCGTGGTCGTGGGGATCGGCGCCGCGGTCGCGTTGGCCCGCCGCCGGGGCCCCCGAGACGGGACCGCTGCGGCGGCCCGGCGCGGAGCCGGCGGGCGAGCTGGCGGCGGCAGCCCCGACAGGCGACGTACCGGCCGGCACCCGGCCCGGCTGTGGGCCGGCGTGGGCGCCGGCCCCAGGCACGTTA
>JAJZDF010000157.1 GCA_021828715.1 Thermoplasmata archaeon | reverse complement strand
AATTAGAGCCGCTCTCCCCAGGTTGGCCGATCCAGCCAATCCTGGTCGGTCGCGCGGATCCCGGCCGCCACTTCGTCGACCGAGAGCGGCCCAGACCGGTCTCCGCGTGCGCGGCGGAGCACGTCGGCCCGTGCGACGATCTGCGCCCCGAGCGCCCGGAGGTCGTCGAGGGTCGCCTCGACGAGCGAGTGGGTGCCCTCCGGATCTAGGGCCCACTCCACGGCGGCGAGTAACGAATCTCGTTCGAGGCAATACCGGAGGTACCCCGCGAGCAGTCGGTCGGCCGCCCCGCTCCGGCCGGGCGGTCGGTCGGGAGCCGCCACGGCGCTCCTCCTTCGGACGCCGCCTTCGGCAGCGATCTCCACCACCTCCCATCCCTGGGGGCCCGCGGCGAGCGCGACCGTACCCCCATCGAAGACGAGGGGCAGCAGCTCGAGGCCGTCGTCGATCGACGGAGGGTCGTCGACCGGGAAATCGGCCGAGGCGGGGAGGAGGTCGGCACCGCGGAGCGCCGCCCGGACCTCCTCCGCCTCCTGCCAGCGGCCCGCCCGCTCGAGCTCCCGGCGGATCCGCCGATGGCGGCGAACGGCCGCCGTCCACCGCTCCACGAGCCGGCCGGCCGGAAGGTCCCGCGCGGCGGCGAGCTCCGGGTCGAGGCCGATCGGCGCCGGCCGGGAGGCCCAGGGGGTCCCGTCGAGGAGCGGCGCCAGGTCGACCCCGGGGCAGGTCAGCACGAGGTCGGCCTGCAGGCGTTCGCCGAGGTGCACCGCCAGAGGGAACCGTCGGCAGGCCCGGGGCCGCACCTCCCAGGCGGCGCATCGGAGGCTCTGCAGCAGGGTGCACGCCCCTCCTTCGGGCCGGGCGGAGAGGAACGACCCGCCCGGCCGTTCGTCGATCTGCGGAGGGGGGCGGAGCTGGAGCAGCGGCGCCCGCTCTTCCCGCTCGACGCGAGGGGTGGCGAAGCAGCAGAGCCCGCACCCGGGGCGGCAGGCGTAGCGGAACCCGCGCAGCAACGTCGTGTCGATGCCGTCCGCGAGGGCGGCCGGCCGCACGGCGTCCTCCCGACCCCCGGTCGCCACCGTCCTCCCCGAGGGGACGGAGCCTCCGAGGGGTTCATAACGCTCGGGGCGCTCCGCCCGGACACCATGGTCCTGCTCGCGCGCGACATCATGGACCCGCGCGTCCTCACGGTCGACGCCGCGATGGATGTGCGGGCCTGCGCCCGGCTCCTCGCGGAGCGTCACCGGGGGTACGCGATCGTCGAGGAAGGGCACGAGGTCGTCGGAATCGTGACGGAGTGGGACTTCCTTTCGAAGGTCCTGGCGTCCGGCGTCGACCCGGAGAGCCTGCGCGTCCGCGCGATCGCGACTCCGGGGGTCCGATCGTGCACCCCCGAGACGCCGGCGGAAGATCTGGTCCAGACGATGGCGGTGGAGGGGATCCGGCGGATCGTCGTCCGGGACGGCCCGCGGGTCGTCGGCATCGTCACCTCCCGCGACGTCCTTGCGATGTTCCGGCCGTACGTGGACAAGCTCTCCCGGCAGATCGCCGGCTACCACTCGGATCCGGCCCCGCTCGGGTAGTCGACCGGCGCGGCGGAGCGCACCGTTATCTCCCTCCACGCGCACCCGGCGACATCGTCCGGCCACCGTCGCGCGGCGGCCCCGACGCCGGCCGGTGCCTCCGTGCAGTACAAGTGGAAGGTCCTGTCCAACACCACGGTCGCGACCTTGATGGCCGCGATCGATACCAACATCGTCCTGATCTCGCTCCCGACGATCGGGCGCGAGCTTCCGGGAACGAGCGCGACGACCCTGCTCTGGATCCTCCTCGGCTATTCGCTGCTCACGGCGGTCGTCCTCCTCAACTTCGGCCGCCTTTCCGATCTGTTCGGTCGGGTGCGGCTGTACGTGCTCGGATTCGGCGTCTTCACGATCGGGTCGCTCCTGTGCGGCTTCTCCCAGTCGGGGATCGAGCTCGTCGGCTTCCGGCTGGTGCAGGCGGTGGGGGCCGGATTCCTCTTTTCCAACTCGGCGGCGATCATCACCGACGCCTTCCCGCCGAACGAGCGCGGCCGGGCGCTCGGCATCAACCAGGTCTCGATCGTCGGCGGCGCCGTCGCCGGCCTGGTCCTGGGCGGGATCATCACCAGCACGCTCGGATGGCGGTGGATCTTCTTCGTGAACGTGCCGATCGGAATCGTCGCGACGCTCCGCGCCCGCTACGACCTCCGCGAACTGAGCCGCCCGTCCGAACCGCCCCGGATCGACTGGCTCGGCAACCTCCTGTTCGCCGGCGGGCTCACCTTGCTGCTGCTCGGGATCACCTTGGGCGCCCTCGGGAACATCCCCGGCGCGGACGGCCTCGCCATGTCGCTCGGCGGACTGGCCGTCCTCGGGCTATTCCTCGCGGTCGAAGCCCAAGTCGCCTCGCCGATGCTCGACCTGGCCCTCTTCCGCATCCGTGCGTTCAGCGCCACCTCCTTGGCGACGCTCCTGAATGCGCTCGCCCGGGGAGCGTTCACCTTCATCCTGGTCTTCTACCTCCAAGGTCCGCCGCGATTCCTGAGCCCGTTCACCGCGGGGCTCTTCCTGATCCCCGTCTCCGCCTCGCTCGCCACGTTCGGTCCCGTGAGCGGGTGGCTCTCGGACCGCTGGGGACCGAAATGGTTCGTCCTCTCCGGCCTCGCCGTGACCGCCGCGGGGTTCCTTTGGCTCTCGACGATCACCCCGGCCGAGTCGTTCCTGTCGCTCACCCCCCCGCTCGTCCTCGTCGGTGCGGGGTTCGGCCTGTTCGCCTCGCCCAACCGCGCCGTGATGATGACCGCCGTCCCGCCGAGGCGACGGGGGGTGGCATCGGGCGTCGGCACCACGTTCGTCAACACCGGCTCCACGATCTCGCTCGGGATCACCCTGCTCGTCATGAGCCAGGTGCTCCCCCGGTCGGCGATCGTCGCGATCTTCCTTGGCTCGTCGGCCCAGGGAATCGCACCCGGGGTCGCGAGCGGGTTCCTCGAGTCGATCCACACGATCTTCCTCATCTCGGCCGGCCTCGTGCTCG
>JAJZDF010000156.1 GCA_021828715.1 Thermoplasmata archaeon | reverse complement strand
CGGACGGCGCGACACCGAAAGCCGCGCTCCCCCTGGACCCCCTCTTTCCACTGGAGGGCAGGTCCCCCGCCACCTCGCTCGGACACGGAACTAATTCCCGTACTCCAGAGTGATCCCGCCCTTCCGAAACGGCCTTTAGGCCCTGCGGCGGTCCCCCCGGCATGACCGGCCGCGCCCCGGCCCCCGTCCGGGTGGAATTCGTCTACGCCGGGCTCCGCGTCACCGATCTCGGCCGATCGCTCCGGTTCTACCGCCGGCTCGGGTTCCGGGTCCACCGGCGCGGCACGATGGGACACGGCGGTCGGTGGGTCCACCTAGCATTCCCGGGGGCCGCGCAGCGCCTCGAGCTCAACTACTACCCACCCGACAATCCGTACTTCGAGCCGCCGCGGGCCGGTACCCAGTTCGACCACCTCGGGTTCCGCGTGTCGGACGTGGAGGCGTGGGAGGCCGCGCTGCGCCGGCGCCGCTTCCCGATCGTCGCCCGCATCCGCGAACCGCACGAGAACATCGTCTACACGGCCGACCCCGACGGTAACTGGATCGAGTTCTTCGGGCCCGTGGCCGCGTAGCGACCCGGGTGGTCCGGGGGGTGGCCGGGCGGCCCGATGCCATCTGCCTCGGGCCCGGCGTCCGCCGGGGGAACCACCCCCAAACCGGGGTTCGGGCCACGGAGCGGCGGGCCTCCGAACCGGGACCGGGGACTGGCTACGGCCGGGGTCGACCCCGGGACCCGCGATACGGCTCCGAGTCCATCCGCTGGCCCGGAGGCGCCGGAAGCAAGACGCGATCGGGTCCCCAATCTCCGGCGTCCGCCCCGCCCCCCCTTGGGCTTATCTTCGGTACGAGGATTCATTTGCCGCGCCCGTGCGCTGCGGACCCGGAGGTCGTCGCTCTCCGCGGGATCACCGTAGGGAGCCGGGCAACCCGGGAAAGGAGAGACCACCGTGCGGATGGGGACGTACATCGCGCGGAGGCTCCTCCTCACGATTCCGGTGCTGGTCGGGGTGATGACGATCACCTTCCTGCTTGTGAGCGGGATCCCGCCGAACCAGCGGTACATTTCCTATTGCGGCGCCCCTCCGATCCACGGCGGCGCGGCCGCCCAGAACGCCTACCTCGCCCATTGCCGCCATTATCTCGGCTTGGACCAACCGGTCACGACCCAGTGGGCCGTCTACATGTACAACACCTTCACCTTCCAATGGGGTAGGGTCGGCAATACGACCGCGGCGGTGAGCGCGATGCCGCCGGCCCAAGGGCAGCCGGTGACTACCGTGCTGGGCTGGCTGCTCCCGTACACCCTCGAGCTGGCGCTCCTCTCGCTGGCGATCATCCTGCTCGTCGCCCTCCCGCTCGGACGCCTTGCGGCGGGACACCGGAACCGTCCGATCGACCAGGCGTCCCGGGTGATGTCGTTCTCCGGGTTCGCGATCCCGTCGTTCCTCTTGGGTTCGCTCGCGCTCATCGCCATGGTGCTGGTCATCGAGCAGTACCATCTGGCCGGCTGCAGCGGCTCTTTCCTCGAGGTCTGGGGGTCCTGGCCGGCCCCCGGTTGCATCGCCGGGTCGACCCCGTTCAACAACAACTACCCCCCCTGGCTCCTGCGCGGCATCATCTCGACCCCGACCGGCTTTCCGACGATCGATGCGATGATCCACGGGCAGTGGCTCGTCGCGGCGGACACGATCTTCCGGATGATCGTGCCGGCGTTGATCATCGCCTACGGGTCGATCGCCGTGCTGCTCCGGTTCGTGCGCAACAGCATGCTCGAGGTGATGAACCTCGACTTCGTCCGCACCGCGCGCGCGATGGGTGTGTCCGAAGCGACCGTGATGAAGCGGCACGCGGGCCGAAACTCGCTGAACGTCACGGTCACCATCCTGGGTCTCACGTTCGCCTTCTTCATCGGGGGCTTCCCGATCATCGAGGAAGTGTTCCACCTGAACGGGGTCGGCCGTATCCTCGCGCTCTCGGCGCAGCAGCCGTACGATTACGGTCTGATCTTCGGGACCACGATCCTGTTCACCTTCCTCGTCGTCGGGGCGAACATCGTGGTCGACATCGTCTATGCCCTCCTGGACCCTCGGGTCCGACTCGCGTGACGCGTATCCTCCGCGACAGGGCGTACGGCCCGCGGGGGCCTCCCCCGCGCGCCGTACGACTCCCGCGGCGCCGGGCCGGCTCGGTCCGGGCCGGCGGAAGGGGGACCGGACGGGGCCCCTCACCGGGCGTCCCGGGACGGGCGAGAGCCGGCCCGGCCGCCGAGCGGCGCCGCACGGGAGGGGGCCCCGTCGGGACGGCGGGACCTCCTATCCCCGCCCGGTTCTCGGGTGGCCCGAGGCCGTGGGCCGGCGGAACGCCATGACGAACGCATCCTCCCCGGTCGCTTCGGCCCCCCGGGGGAATGCCGACGGGCTCTCGCCGGTTGATGGTTCCTCGTTCGAACTCGACGCGGTCGACGGTGCGGCATGGCGGCGGAACCGGGGGCGGCGCCGGCAGGTGTTCACCGTGCTCGTGGGGGGCCCCGTTCTCGCGGCCTTGGCGGTCGCGCTGGCGGTGAAAGACGGCCCGGGGTCGGGTCCATTCTACGTCCTCCTCGGCGTCAGCGCGCTCCTCGGGGCGATGGCCGCCGCGATGGGCCGGTTCTCCGGCGTGCCGCTCGGCCACGGACCACGGCAGCTCCGGGTGGACGCGGTGTCGCTGCGCCTCGACTTCCCCGGCGGTCGCGCGATCGTGCGACCGTGGACGGCGGCCCGACCCCGGCTCCGCCTCGCGGATTTCCGAGGCATCCCGACCCCGTATCGCCGGCAAGTGCCGTGCGAGCTCACGCTCGAACGCACCGAATTCGCCCTCACGGCGGAAGCGTTCGAAGCGGTGCGGGCCGCGGCGGAGCGATCCGGGCTCCATGTCCGGAGCCGCTCGTACGAGGGACACCCGGGCTGGCAGTCGCACTTCTACGAGGTGGAGCCCGCCGCCCTTCCCCGGGCTCCGGTACCGTCTCGTCCGGACCGCTAGAGCCCGGCCCGGGCGCGCGCCACCGCCCACCGCGCCGGCTCGACC
>JAJZDF010000155.1 GCA_021828715.1 Thermoplasmata archaeon | reverse complement strand
AATCTCGAGCGTCGCATCGGATGTCGGGGGCTGACCTCTCCTCAGCGGCAGGGGCCGTCGGCCCCGGCGGAGCATCGCCACCGCCTCCTTCTGTCACCCCGCCCAGCTTCCGCCGGACGCTTCGGAACCGTTCGTTCCTCTTCGTCTGGGTCGCCCAACTGGTTTCCCAGTCCGGGGATTTCATCTTCGAGGTCGCGCTGCTCTGGCTGGTCCTCGAGGTCACGGGCTCGGCGTTCGACGTCGGCATTATCGCCGCGGGGACGATCCTCCCCGGGGTAGTCCTTGGGCCGTTCCTCGGGGTCTACGTCGACCGATGGAACCGGCGCCGGACCCTCCTCGTCACCAACCTGGTCGAGGGAGGGATCGTCGCCGTCCTATCCGCCCTCGTGCTGACCGGCCGGATCGACCTGCTCGGGCTCTTCGCTGTCGTCCTCGGGCTCGGGGCGAGCGCGACGCTCGTGCGCACGGCGACGACCGCGTACGTGCCGGCGGTAGTTTCGGTCGACGACCTCCCGCCCGCGAACTCCCTGCTGCAGCTGAGCGGCGCGTTCAACCAGATCGTCGGATTGTCGATCGGCGGCGCGTTCGTCGCCGCCTTCGGGGTCGCCGTGCCGATCGAATACGACGCGTTGTCGTTCTTCGCCGCGGCGGCGCTCGTCGCCTTGGTACCCCGGAGCCAGACCGGCCATTCGGGGTCGCGCTCCCCCGCGGCGACCCGGTTCCGCACCGAACTTGCGGAGGGGTTCGCCTACGTACGGCAAAACCGGTTCCTGATCGAGCTGATCACCCTCGGGATCGTCGTCAACTTCTTCGGCAATGGCCTCGCCGCCCTGCTCGCCCCGTACGCCAAGTTCACTCTGCACGGGGGCCCGGCGCTGTACGGCTTCCTCGGCGCGGCGGTCGCCGTCGGCTCGCTCGTCGGGGGCCTCTCGATGGGGAAGGTCGATACGCACCGCAGCGCCGGCACCTACCTTTTCGGAGGCGGGATCGCCCTCGGGCTCGCGGTCGTCGCGATCGGCTTCGCGCCGGATGCCCCGCTCGCCGCCCTCGCGATGGCGGGGGTCGGGATCACGCTCGCGGTGGTGAACATCCCGCTCGGCGTGGTCCTGCAGGCCAAGGTCCCCGGTCGCCTGCTCGGGCGGGTCGGCGCCGCCGTGGCGGCGCTCGTGACCGCCACGGGCCCGCTCGGGCCCCTGTTCGCCGGCGCGCTCGCGGTACGGTGGGGCCCGGGGCCGGTCTTCGTGCTGTCGGGGGCGGCGATCGCCCTCGTGATCGGGATCGGAGCGCTCACCATGCCGGCGCTCCGCCGGGTCTCCTACTGAGGATCGCGGGGCCCCCTGGGCTCAGGGGGACGCCCGGCCCAACCCGCTGGCGAGCGCCTCGAGGTCGGCCCGGTCGAGCCCGAGTCCCGGCCGTCCGGGGAACCGCGCGACCTCCTCCCCGTTCCGGAAGACGATCATCGTCGGGGTGATCTCGATCCGGAGCTCGTCCCAGAGCCGGTCCTCCGTATCGGTGATGTCGCCGAGCGCATAGACGATCCCGGGTAGACGGGGTTGGGCCACGAATTTCGGCACGAACCCCCGGGTCGGGGGGCACCAGGTCGCGGCGAAGCAGACGGCGTAGGTACCGGGTCGGCGCAGCCGGTCCCGGTCGAAGTCCGCCGTCCGCAGGACCTCCAGTCCGTACGACTCCCAGCCCGGTTCTTCCGACGGGGACATGGCGGCCGAAACCCGTGTCTCCTTGAGTCGTTTGCGTGCCGTTCCGGGGAATATATACTACCCTCCCGCTTCGGGACCCATGGCCCGTTCCACCCCCCCCACGCGCGAAGCCCAGCTCGCCCGATTTGTTTTGACGCGCAACCTTCGGGTCCAGCCGGGGGAGAACGTCATCGTCGAGGGGTGGAGCCACTCCCTCCCGTGGTCCGTGGCGCTCGTCCGCGAGGCCCGGCGGCTCGGGGCACATCCGCTCCTGATCTACGAGGACGAGGCGGCATTCTGGGATTCGGTCGATGCCAAGGAGGACGCCGTGCTCGGCGCCGCCCCCACGCACGAATGGGCGGCGCTCGGCAAGACGGACGTCTACATCCACCTATGGAACGTCGGGGACCGGATCCGGATGGGCGCCCTCCCGCCGGCGCGCGTGAACCGCATCTTCGGCTTCAACGACAAGTGGTACGACGTCGCGCACAAGGCGAAGCTCCGGGGGACGCGCCTCGACATCGGCCGCCCGTTCCCGAACCTCGCCGAGGCCTACGGTGTCGACCTCGAGACCTGGACGCAGCAGATCTTCGAAGGCGCCATGGTCGATCCCGCCGAGCTCGAGCGGCGGGGAGAGCCGATCGCGAAGGCGCTGGAGCGGGGTCGCGAGATCCGGATCCACGACGACGACGGCACCGACCTCACCTTGCGGCTCTCCGGCGGCGAACCCGTCCGGGATTACGGCCGGGTGACGGCGGCGGACCGGGCGAGTCGGTTCCGCCTGCTCAACTTCCTCCCGGCGGGGGCGGTCCGGATCGCCCTCGACTCCCGCGTGGCGGAGGGGACGTTCCGGGCGAACCGCGCGAGCTTCTCGGAGACCGGCAAGGCGACCGGCGGCGTCTTCACGTTCCACGGCGGACGGCTTTCCGACCATCAGTTTGCCACGGGCGGGGCCGAACTTTTCGACGTGCCCTACCGCCGCGGGGGAACGGGACGCGACCGACCCGGCTACCTCTCGATCGGCCTCAACCCTAAACTCCCGAACACCCCCCAGCTCGAGGACCGGGAGGCCGGTGCGATCCTCGTCTCCGTGGGGGGAAACGCGTTCCTCCCGGGAGGCAAGAACAAGTCGAACTTCGGCGGGATCGCCATCAACGCAGGCGCGACCGTCGAAGTCGATGGGCGGCCGCTCCGCCTCCCGAGGTAGGGGCCGCCGAGATCCACGGTCCGGCCCGCGCGCCGCGCCCTCCGGAGCACCCGGACCGGCAGGGCAGGTTCATCTTGGGCGGGGAGGAACGGGTTTCCGGACTCCGCTCGATGGAAGCGGAGCGATAGGTTGATGAGGCCGGAGCCCGCCTCATCGTTCGGTA
>JAJZDF010000154.1 GCA_021828715.1 Thermoplasmata archaeon | reverse complement strand
GCCTGGAGCGGGACGAGTGCCCGCGAGCCGACACCACCATGGAGGGACTCGCGCGGCTCCGCCCCGCCTTCGCCCCGGACGGCCTTCTCACGGCCGGCAACTCGTCGAAGCTTTCCGACGGCGCCGCGGCGCTTGTCCTGGCCAGCGCGGAGGAGGTCCGGCGCCGGGGAGCCCATCCGGTGGCTTGGATCCATTCGCTCGGCGAAGGCGGAGTGGCCCCCCGCGACGTCATGGAGGCGCCGATCCCGACGGTGAAAGCGCATCTCAAGGCGACGGGCCTCCAGATCACGGATTTCGACCGGGTCGAGCACAACGAGGCGTACGCCTCGGCGTCGCTGGCCCTTCAGCGGACGTTCGGTATTCCGGACGACCGGTTCAATGTGCACGGGGGCGCCATCGCCCTCGGACATCCGATCGGATCGAGCGGGGCGCGGATCGTCGTGACCCTCATCCACGAGCTGGCGCGCTCCCGAGGCCGGCTCGGTCTTGCGACGCTATGCATGGGCGGCGGGAACGGCCTATCGGTCGTCGTCGATCGCACCGGGCTGTAGCGCGGGTCGACTCCCCCTGGGCCCCACCGGACGGACCCCTTCGAACGACGGGACGCGGGGGCAGGAGGGGCCCAACGGCACGCCCCGACCCGGCCCCCGTAGGGGCTCGGGAGGCTGGGCCGCGTCGGGTCTCCCGATCGGCCCCTTTCGATCCGATGCCCGCGGCGCTGGGCGATGCGCCGGTCGAGCAACCGCTGGTCGGCGCCGGATCCGGCCCCCGAGTGCGCCCCCCGGGAAGAACGTCTCCGGACATTTGGCCGGACGCGTCGTGAACCCGGTCGGGGTCCGTAGCGATTCCCGCTCCCGGTGGACCCCGGCGTCCCGGCGGGCGCCGATGCGGGCCGGGCCCCCCTCGGGGCCGGAAGTCTCCCGTGGCCCCCGGGAACGACAAATTTATACCTTTGGTCGTCGGGTGCCCGACCATGGCGTGGTCGGCCGGCCAGCGGTATGTGGCGGAGTTCCTAGGGACGTTCGGGCTGTTGCTCGCGGTAGCGGGCGCGGCGGTACTGTCGCTCAACCTTCCCCTCTACGCGGGCACGGACGGCCGGGTCGTCCTGATCGGCCTCTCGATCGGACTGGGCGTCATCGGCATGATCTACGCCTTCGGCGACATCTCGGGGGCGCACTTCAACCCCGCCGTGACCCTCGCGATGTGGGCCGCGGGCCGGTTCCGGGCGCGCGACGTGATCCCGTACATCGTGGCGCAGCTGATGGGCGGCATCGTCGCCGTCGCGGCGGTCGCCGGCATCGCCTACGGCTCCCCGACGCTGTGGGCCAGCGCGCGCGCGGCGGCCTTGTCGGCCCAAGGATATGCGGGAAACGGCTCGCCGTACACCGTGGGGGTCGGCTCGGTCTTCCTCTTCGAGACGGTCTTCACCTTCTTCCTCGTCGTGGTCATCCTCTTCGTCACCCGGGCCGAGAACTCCTCGAAGAACCTCGCTCCCCTCGGCATCGGGCTCACGCTGGCGATGGCGAACCTGATCGGGATCCCGATCGACGGCGCCTCGGTGAACCCGGCCCGCAGCTTCGGCCCCGCGATCCTTTCGGCTGCGTGGCCGGCGAGCACGTGGGCCATCCAGCAGGACTGGATCTTCTGGGTGGCCCCGATCGTCGGCGGGCTGCTCGCCGCCGGGGTAGCCCGGGCACTGCGCCCCGCCCACTCGATCGATTGACGAACCCCGTTCAGAACCCCAGGGAGTCGTGCGCCGGCGCCCCGTGGAGGGATCTGGCCCGTTCCTTCGGCACGTAGCAGCGCACCCCTTCGGACGGCGTGGTCCGCACCCAGGCGATCCCGGCCTCGGTGAATTCCGGGGGCTCCGCCCCGACCTCGAGCACGCTCTCGATGCGCCGCGGGGGCAAGGGACCCCCGGCGGGAGCGATCCGCAGCTCATCGTTGGCGTCGTCGAGAACGATCCAGGCCAGGGGCACGACCAGGCGGAGCCGGACGAGGCGGGGACGGAACTGGCTCTCGCTCTCGGTCTCGGTCCGACCAAAGACGGCGTATTCGAGTCCCTCCCACTCGCCGAGGTGGTCGAAGGCAAACGATCGCTGACGGAACTCGAGGACATTTACCTCGAGATCGGCGGCGGTCAGCACGACGTGCGGAGCCAACGACCCCAGATAACGTCCGGGGCGCGTAGGCGGTCTCCGAGGGGTGCCGCCTCGGAGATAGCCTAATAAACCGCCTACCGTCCCCCCGCCCGTCTCGGCATGAAACGCTCCTCTCGTGTCTGGAAGAAGCGCGGCCACATGCGCTGGAAGTGGCGCAAGAAGCGGATGCGCCGCCGCATGCGGGCGCAGAAGATGCGGAAGCGCTAGGACCCGTCCCCCCGAGGGGTCGGGGCCGAACCCATTCTCCCGCCCAGCGGCGGGGATCCCTTCAGTTCCAGCCCAGGCGGTTGAGGGTCCGCGCTTCCTTCGTGCTCTTCTTCCATTCCCGATAATGGTCGCGGCAGAGCGGGGCCCGTCGCCCCTTCTCCGGAAGGGACGCGAACGCCTTCCGCGCCTCGGTGAGCGAGAGATGCCGGACGGAGGGGGCGCCGCAGCCGGGGACCAGGCACGGCTCGGCCGCCTCCGGCTCTCGGGAACGCGGCGGGTCGGGCATCAGCGTCGCGCCCCGCTCCGGAGCGCTGCGGCCACCAGGTCGGGGATCTCGTAGGGGAACCGGGCGACCTGCGCCCCGGCCGCCTCGAGCGCCGCCACCTTGGTGGCGGCGGTGCCGCGCCCGCGGGAGATGATCGCGCCGGCGTGGCCCATCCGCTTCCCGGGCGGCGCGCTCCGTCCCGCGATGTAGGCGACGACGGGCTTGGAGAAATGGTGCCGGATATAGTCGGCCGCGTCCTCCTCCGCGGTCCCCCCGATCTCGCCGACGAGCACCACCAGGTCGGTGTCGGGGTCCCGCTCGAAGAGCGGCAGGGCGTCGACAAACGACGTGCCGACGACCGGGTCGCCGCCCAGGCCCATGCAGGTCGATTGCCCCAGGCCATGCTCCTTGATGCCGTTCACGATCTCGTACGTCAGGGT
>JAJZDF010000153.1 GCA_021828715.1 Thermoplasmata archaeon | reverse complement strand
TGATCGCGCAGGCGCGGAAGGTTCGCCCACCGGTTGCGCGACTGCATCCCCGAGCTCGGACACTTCACGTCGACGCTCAGGATCGTGTGCGGCACGGCGAGGTACGGCGTCACGTCCAGCGACCCTCCGGTCTCCACGACGGTCGTGACCCCCGCCTCCGAGAGGCGCGCCAGGAGCTCGAGCGACTCGCGCTGCAGCAACGGCTCGCCGCCGGTGAGGCAGACGAATCGCGTCCGGTTCCGGGCGACCTCCCGTACGATCGACCCCACGGAGCGCGCCCGGCCGGGGCCGAAGGAGTAGGGCGTGTCGCACCAGCGGCACCGCAGGTTGCAGCGGGCGGTGCGCACGAAGGTGGTTCGGGTCCCCGTCAGCGGACCCTCGCCCTGCACGGAATGAAAGACCTCGATGATCCGCACGGACCCGAAGGGCGCCGGGCCGGTACTTAGGGTTCGCCCCCGTCCCCCCTGCGGCGCGCCGACTCCCGAGCGCCCCTCAAATAGACCCACGCGGTCGGCGCCGGCGATGCCGACGGAAACCGAGGCGCACTGGCAGGCGGCCTGGGCCGCGGCCGGTCTCGGGTACGCACGGCGCGTTCCCGGTCGCCGGAAGTTCTTCGCCCTGGTCGCCTACCCCGGGACGAGCGGGTTCTTCCACGTGGGCCATCTGCGCGGCTACGCCTACGCCGATGCGCTGCACCGGTACCACCGGATGACCGGCGCCCAGGTCTTCTTCCCGTTCGGGATCCACGCGTCGGGCATCCCGGCGGTCACCTGGTCGCAGAAGGTACGGGACGGGGATCCCGTCGTCCGGGCCCAGCTCTCCGAGCGCGGGCTCGGTCCGGAGGAGGTCGCCCGGCTCTACGAACCGGAGGCGGCCGCCCGCTTCCTGGGACACGAGTACCTCCGGGTCTTGGGCCGGTTGGGCGCCCTCGTCGATCCGTCCAGCTACGTCACCACGGTCGACGACGACTACCGGGCATTCATCCGCTGGCAGTTCGGCGTCCTCCGGGAGGCCGGAGCCCTCGTCCAGGGATCGTACCTCGCCGCCGCCTGCCCGGTCTGCGGTCCGGTCGCCGTCGACCCGTCGGAGACCGACCTCAGCAGCGGCGGAGACGCCGAGACGATCCGCTTCACCGCCGTCCCGTTCTCGCTCGACGACGGGCGGGTCCTGCTCGCGGCGACCCTCCGTCCCGAGACCGTCTTCGGGGTCACGAACCTGTGGGTCGTGCCGGACGGATCGCTCCTCGCCTGGCACGTCGGGGACCGCACCTACCTCCTGGCGCGCGACGGCGCGGAGCGCATGGTCGAGCAGCACGGCGGGCACCTCGGTCACCCGGTGGCCACCACCGAGCTCGTGGGGCGCGCGGTCCACGTTCCCCGGCGGGGGACGAAGGTCCCGATCCTGGCGAGCGAGCTCGTGGACCCCTCGGTCGGCACCGGGGTCGTGATGTCGGTCCCGGCGCACGCTCCCGCCGACGCCGCTGCCGTTCGGGCGCTCCCGGACACCGACCGGGCCCACCTCGGCGAGCCCCCGACGATCGTGGGGCTCGGGCCGGAGGCGCTTTCCGCCGCGGAGGAGGCGCTGACGCGGGGGAGCGGAACTCCGGCCGAGCGCGCGCTGGCCGCGGTGGGGGGCCCGACGCTCGACGACCGCTCCGCCCTGGCCGAGGCGACCGAGCGGCTCTACCGGCTCGAGCTGCTGCACGGACGGATGACCGTTCCCGGGCTGGAAGGCGTGCCGGTCCGCGAGGCGCGGGAGTCGATCGCCGCGGAATTTCGCGCCCGCGACGGGGGGTTCGAACTCCAGGAGTTCTCGAAGCCGGTCGTCTGCCGCAACGGGCACCGGGTCGGGATCCGCCGGGTCCCCAACCAGTGGTTCCTCCACTACGGCGACCCGGCATGGAAGGCCGACACCCACCGGGCGGTCGACGCCCTGCGGACCGAGCCCGCGGAGTACCGGACCGAGCTGCACGCGATCCTGGACTGGTTCGCCGACCGCCCGTGCGTCCGCCAGGGCCGCTGGCTCGGCACGCCGTTCCCGTACGAGCCGGGATGGGTGATCGAACCGATCGCCGACTCGACCTTCTACATGGCGTATTTCGTCGTGCGCCGCTTCGTCCGGGACGGGAGGCTCCGGACCGAGGAGCTCACGCCGGCGTTCTTCGACCGGGTCATCCGGGGGATCGGCCCGGGCGAGCCGCGGATCTCCTCGGCGCTCCAGCAGGAGATCCACGACGAGTTCCGCTACTGGTACCCGCTCGACCTCAACATCGGCGGCAAGGAGCACAAGCGAGTCCACTTCCCGGTCTTCCTCTACACCCACGCCCGCCTCGTCGAGGAGGCGCTCCAGCCGAAAGGGATCTTCGTGCACGGGTGGACGACCGGCGCGACCGGCCTCAAGCTGTCCAAGAAGGAGACGTCGGCGAAGGGGGGACGGATCCCGCCGATCGACGACGCGTTCGAGCGATGGGGGGCGGATGCCCTCCGCCTCTACTACCTGATCGGGTCGTCTCCGGCCCAGGACCTCGAGTTCGACCCGGCGGCGGTCGACACGAGCGCCGATCGGGTCGTCGAGGTGGCCCGGCTCGCCCGCGACGCTGCGGGGGACAGCGACGGGCCGGCCGAGCTCGATGCCTGGCTCCTCTCCCGGACGCGCGGGTGGGTCGAGCGGGCGCACCGCAGCTTCTCGGATCTCGACCTTCGCCGCGCGGCGGAGCTGCTCTACGTAGAGGTCCCGGCCCTCCTCCGCCGATACTACGCGCGGGGAGGGGTCCCGAGCCGCGCGACGGCACGGGTCGCCCGGGCGTGGATCCGCTTCCTTGCCCCGATCACCCCGCACGCGGCCGAGGATCTGGCGGCAGAGTGGAGGGAGGGCCTCGTCGCGGCCGCGGGGTTGCCGTCGGCGGAGGAGTTCGAGGCGTCCCCGGAGGCGGAGGGCCGCGAGGAGTACCTTGACGCGGTCGAGGCGGACCTCCGGGCGGTCCTACGCGCGGGCGAGCGGCGGGACGGGCCGGCGCCGACCCGGGTCTACTTTTACGTCGCCGCGCCGTGGAAGGTCACGGTGGAAGGGTGGGCCCGG
>JAJZDF010000152.1 GCA_021828715.1 Thermoplasmata archaeon | reverse complement strand
CCAACGCCGTCCTCGACGGTACGGATGCCGTGATGCTCAGCGAGGAGAGCGCGGTCGGCAGGTATCCAGTCGAGGCGGTCGAGTGGCTCGCGCGCATCGCGGCAGCGACCGAACCGGCGTTCGACCCCCGGAGCGTCCGCGAAGCGGGCCCGGTCGGATCGGACGGGACGCTTCGGCCGAGCGAGGAATCGGTGGCCGGGGCCGCGGTGGCGCTCGCCGAGTCGGTCGGGGCGCGGGCGATCGTGGTTCCCACCCACTCGGGCCGAACCGCACGCTTGGTCGCCCGTCTCCGTCCGGCGTGCCCGATCGTAGCGCTCTCCCGGCTCCCGCGGACGCGGCGTCGGCTCGCGCTCGCCCGCGGCGTGCAGGCCCGCTCGTCGCCGACGGTCGGCCGGCTCGCGGAGCTGCGGGACGAGGCCGTCCGCGTCGTGCGGGAACTCGGAGTCTCCGGCCCGGGTCCGGTCGTGTTGACCGCCGGCTTTCCCGTAGAAGGGACCCCGACGAACCTGGTGACGCTGGTCGACTTCCGCGCGCGCCGCCGTTGACTTACCCGGGCGGTAGGGCCCCGGCGCTCGAAGCGCCCGACGCGCCTGCCGAGGGACGCGCGAGCGGCAGTCCGAGGCAGAACGGAAGCAGGGCTGCCGCCACCCCTCCGGCCACGACCCAGGCCGCCGTGAAGCCGACACCTGCGGCGAGGAACCCGAACCCGATGGCGAGCGCGCTGCCGCCGAAGATGTTGATCGCGTTCAACAGCGCGAGCCCCAACGAGACCCCGCTCCCGCGCGTCTCCGGCAGGTACGTCGGCACCAGGTACAGGACCGCCCACATCATCCCGTCCAGCACCCCGAGGACGGGGAAGAGGAGCCAGAACCCGGCGAGTGGGACCCAGGGGATCGCCACCACCAACGCCGCCGTGACGACCCCGGTTCCGACCAGAAGGCCCCGGACCCCGACCCCCCGGTCCGCGAGCCACCCCCCGAACGGGCCCGACGGGACCTCGAGCACGATCATGAGGGTCGGCAGCCCCGCCGCGAGCGCGACGCTCCAGCCGGAATGCACGGCGTGTACGAACTCGACGAAGTACTGGGCCGTCTCGTAGAACGCCGCCCAGAGTCCGGTGGAAGCGAGGGCGAGCCCCCAGATCGTCCGCGAGCGGAGCACCGACCGGGCCGCGCGACCGGCGCCGGAGAGGGAGGTCGCCGCCCCTTCCCAACCCCCGCGCGGGAGGACGAACGGAGCGATCGCGCCCAGTGCCAGCAGGAGGATTCCCCCGATCCCGAGCGCCCAGGCCCAGCCGAACTCGGCCCCGATCAACGCCCCGACGAACAGGCCCACCCCCGAGCCGATGCTGAAACCGGAGTTGAAGAGGCCCACGATCGGGCCCCGGCGACCCTCGGGATAGTAGGAGGCAAAGAGGCCCAGCGCCGGTGCGAAGAAGAAGGCGGCCCCGGCTCCGGCGCCGAAGCGGAGCGCGGCCAGGATCTCCCAGCTCGGGGCGAGCGCCGAAGCCGCGCAGCAGGCGCCCATCACGACGATCGCGACGATCGACACGCGCCGGTTCCCCCACCGCAGCGCCGCGATCCCCGCGGGCACCTGGAAGATCCCGGCCCCCGCGAGAAAGGCCCCCAGGACGATCCCTAGCTCGGCGGTCGTCGCCCCGAACGCATGGCCCACGAACGGTAGGACGGCGCCGACGTTGTACCAGTTGAACGCGTAGACCGTCCGGGCGAGGAGCAACGCGGCGACCGCGGGTCGGCGTCCCGATGCCGGGACCGCCGACGCGCTCACGGGGCGGCCGGCCGGCCGTGGGTCTCGAAGTATCGGAGGAGACCGGCCGCGGCGAGCTCGTACCCCGAGACCAGCAGCGCGGGGTCCGACTCCGGCCCGGGGGCGTGCTCCGCCTCCAGGGTTCCCCGGTCGTACTCGCGGAGGCGCGAGGCGACGAACCCGACCTCCGGTCGTTCCCGCCATGCCTCCCAGGCCACGTCCCGCCACGCCTCCACGATCCCCCGATACCGGGCGAGGTCTGCCGGCCCGTCCGGACTCGGGCCAAAGTGGCTGAACAGGACCATCCGGGGTTCCCGGCGACGCATCTCCTCCACGCTCGCGAAGAGCTGCTCCAGATCGAGGTCCGGCGGCGGGATCGCGGGCCGCAGGTGCGACGTGCGTTCGAGCCGCACTCCGGCGCCGTCGCCGGTGAAGATCGCCCGCAGGCGGGGATCAAAGAACGCCAGGTGGTGACGGGCGTGGCCGGGCGTGGCGATCACCTCGAGCTCGCCGCCGCGCATCGGGAACCGCTCGCCGCCCCGCAGCCCGACGACCCGGGAGGCGGGTGCCGGGACGATCGGCCCCCAGAGCGGATCGGCGGCGGCTCCCCAGGCCCGGCGGGCGCTCGCGATCAGCCGCGACGGATCGACCAGGTGGGGGACACCGGACTCGTGGGCCAGGAACGTGGCGTTCGGCAACGCCTCCGCGAGCGCCCCCACGCCTCCGGCATGGTCGAGGTGGATGTGGGTCACGAAGACGTGCCGGACCGCCTCCGGGGCGACACCGGCCCGGGCGAGCCCTTGGAGCAGGGCGGTACGGCAGGTCGTCGGCCCGGTCTCGATGACGCTCCAGCCGTCCTCCTCCGGGAGGAGGTAGGCGGCGACCAACCCCTCGGTATCGCGGAAGTCCAAGTCGAGGAGGAGCCGCCCTTCGCCGAGCTCCCGTACTTCCGGTCCCGGGGGCGTCATCCGCTCACCGGAACGGGAACGGGGTGTTGTAGAAGGTCGCCGCGTAGGCGTAGACCGTCAGCAGCGCGGCCGCGCCGAGCGTCCCGAGCCATACCGGCTTGCTCCACCGGAACACCTTCGCACCATCCAGCGGGCCGAACGGGATCAGGTTGAACGTACCGAACCAGGCGGTGAAGAACATCAGGAGGAGGAGCGGACCGAACACCCGGATCCCGAGGGGGGCGGTCGCCACCGCCCCCCCCAGGAAGGCGACGGCGAAGCCGATGTTCGCGAGGGGCCCGGCGAGGCTGGTGCGGCCCCACTGCCGCGGATCGCTCATCCCGCTCACGACCGTCGCGCCCGGGGCG
>JAJZDF010000151.1 GCA_021828715.1 Thermoplasmata archaeon | reverse complement strand
GGGCCGCCCGTCAACGGGCACTTGAACTCCCTGCAGGGGGACTACGGGGTCGGATCGACGAACCAGCTGGTCCGGGAGTCGCCGATCATCCTGTGCAGTTTCCCGGCGTAGGGGGTTGAGCGTGTCGGTCTCGAACTGGTACAACCGCTCCCTCAACAAGATCTGGGGGTTCGTCGAGGACCGGACGGCGATGAAGCGCTGGGCCCTCCGGCCCCAGCCCGAGTTCAGCTTCAAACCGTCGTACTGGACCGGGGCGTTCGTCGCCGTCGCCCTCGTCTACCAGGTGATCTCGGGCGCGCTCCTGCTGCTCTACTACCAGCCGAGCACCAACCCGACGCTGACCGCATGCGGGCAGACGGTCGGGTCGGCGTCGACCGCGCCGGCGGCGTGGTGCTCCACCTTCTACATCATCCACTCGGTGCCGATGGGCGAACTGCTGCTCTCGAGCCATCTCTACGGCGCCTACGCGATGCTCTTCCTCCTCTTCCTGCACTTCTTCCGGGGCTACTACGTCGGGGTCTACAAGTCCCCCCGCGAGTTCTCCTGGATGGTCGGGACCCTCCTCATGGTCGTCACCCTGGGGATGGGGTTCACGGGGTACCTCCTCCCCTACACCCAGCTGGCCTACAACGCGACGAACGTGGGAGTCGTCCTGGCGCTCCGCCTCCCGACGTTCGGACCGCTCTTGGGGCCGCTGATCCTTTCCGACGGGACCGGCCAGGGGCTGCTCTCGCGGATGTTCGACGCCCACGTCGTCCTCCTGCCGCTCGCGCTCGCGGGGCTGTTCTACGCCCACCTCTCGCTGTTCGAATCCCACGGGATCGCGCCGCCGGCGACCTCCGATCCGCTCCAGCGCCGCCGGTTCACCGACCGGGAGGAGAAGGAGCACGTCCCGTTCATCCCGCACATCTTCTTCTACACGCTCAAGTGGGCCCTGCTCTACCTCGGCGTGCTGTTCGGGATCGCCGCCCTCTGGCCGTGGACCCTGCCGACGTACGTCGGCAACACCGCCGCCGTCGGGGTCGTGACGGAACCCGACTGGTATTTCCTCTGGCTGTTCAAGCTCGTCGACTTCCAGGGGGTCACGCCGGTGATCGCGATCGGGGCGTCGAGCGCGATCCTCGTCTACATCCTCTTCCTGCCGTTCCTCGACCGGTCGAAGCGGACCCACCCGCGGGACCGCCCCGTCTTCATCTTCCTCGGCACGGCCCTCCTCGAGTTCTTCATCCTGATGACCGTCTGGGGCGGCGAGACGCCCGGGGTCCAGATCCTCCCCGTCTTGATCGCCGAGACGCTCGGGCCGCCGTTCGCCGTCACCGCGCTGGCGGTCGGCCTCTTCCACTGGCGCTACCGGGCGAGCTACCGCCGTCGTCTCGCCGCCCGGCAGTCCCAAACGTTCGCGGGCCCGTATCCCCCGGCGGCCTCCCCGTCGGCGCACCCGACCCCGACCGCGACGGAGGTACCGGGCAGTGAGTGAGCCCGAGAGGCCCCGGTGGAAGACGGGCTGGCTGTGGGGGATCCTCGCCGCCTTCTTGGTCTTCGGCTCGGTGGGGCTCGCGACGATCGTCTACGGGGTCACGGGAATCGCCGCCGGCGACCCGTGGGATGCGGTCGCCGTGCCGGTCGGCGGGGTCGTCGCCGCGCTGTCGTTCCTGTTCATGGCCGGCATCCTCTACCGCGTCGACCGGTACCGCGGGACCGCCGGCAGGAGGGTCGAGCTCTTTGAGTGACTCCGGCCTCCTCCCCGCGGAGTACCTCCGCCTCCGGCAGCGGGTCCTCGATCTCTACGCCGCGACGATCCTGCTCATGCTCGTCGGGATCGGGATCCTCCTCCTCTACACGATCCTGCTGGTCGGCCCGCTCGACTCGCCCGGGGCCCAGGAGTCGTTCGGCCTCGCGCTCGCCCTCGCGTTCCTCATGGCCGCCGTCGCCGGCCACCTGGTCGACCGGATGTACCGGGTCTGGCCCCTCGGCCGGCGCATCCACCCGACCCCGCCCGGACCGGTGACGACCGCCGGCGAGGTGCGGTTCTGGAAGGTCCTGATCGTCGTCTGCGCCGTCGGCGCGATCGCCTATCTCCTGGGAGCGCTGATCGCGGGATGACGACGGAGGAGGGCTGAGATGGACCTGCAGACCACCGCGATCGTCGCCGGGCTCATCGCCGCCTTCGCCGGCTTCCTCCTCTGGGCGTTCAGCTACCGGGGCCCGTGGCTGGTCCGCGTGCTCAAGACCTGGCTGTTCACGACGGACCACCGCCGCATCGGCCTCCTGTACATCGGGATCGGGATCCTGTTCTTCTTCATCGGCGGGATCTACGCGACCCTGATCCGGACGGACCTCGGCCTGGTGCAGGGCCTGGGCCTCGATCCCCAGACGACGCTCGGGATCACGCCGGACGTCTACTCGACCCTGTTCACGATGCACGGGGTGCTGATGATCTTCATGTTCATCATGCCGACCTTGGCGGGATTCGGGAACTTCCTCGTGCCGTCGATGATCGGCGCGAAGGAGATGGCCCTTCCCCGGATCAACGCGATCGCCTTCTGGATGATCCCGCCCGCGGGCGTGATCCTGATCCTCTCGAACGCCTACGCGGGCTGGACCGGCTACGTCCCGCTCTCCCTCACCACGCTCCCGGGGAACCCGTATGGGGTCGATCTGTGGATCCTCGGGCTCCACATCCTCACGATCTCGTCGATGCTCGGCGCGGTCAACTTCCTCGTCACGATCCTCAAGCACCGGGCGCCGGGGGTCCACTACTGGAACATGCCCCTCTTCGTCTGGTCGATCCTGATCAACTCGGTCCTCCTGATCTTCGCGCTCCCGTCGCTCTCGATCGCCCTCACGTTCGTCCTCGCGGACCGCAACTTCGGCACCCACATCCTGGCGGCGGTCAACGGGACCCCGCTCGGCGGGGCGCTGCTCTACCAGAACATCTTCTGGTTCTTCGCGCACCCGGAGGTCTACATCATGGTCCTACCGGCGTTCGGGATCATCTCCACGATCCTCCCGAAGCTCGCCCGCAAGGACATCTTCGGCTACGGGGCGATGGCGATCTCGCTTGGCGTCTTCGCGGTGCTCTCC
>JAJZDF010000150.1 GCA_021828715.1 Thermoplasmata archaeon | reverse complement strand
CCGGTGACGATCGTCGACCTCTCCGAGGAGCTCGCCCGCCGGGGGGTCGCCGGGGCGGCGCGGGCGCTCGAGCACGCCGCGCGCCGGGGCGCCGTCCCTCCCGACGCTCCCGCCGGCGCCGTGGCGCGGATCGACGCGGGGATCGGACTGCGCCGGGCCGAGGGGGCCCAGATCGTCGTCGAGGCGGCCCCCGAACGGCTCGACCTCAAGCAGCAGATCTTCCGGGAGGTCGAGCCGATCGCCCCCTCGACCGCCTTGCTCGCCTCGAACACCTCGTCGCTCCCGATCACCTCGATCGCCGAGGCGCTTTCCGACCCGACCCGGCTGGTCGGCATTCATTTCTTCAACCCGGTCCTCCAGATGCCGCTCGTCGAGATCATCCCCGGGTTCACGACGCGGCCCGAGGTGACCGAGCGGGCCGCCGACTTCGCCCGTCAACTGGGGAAGACCGTCGTGGGATCGAAGGACTCGCCCGGGTTCGTGACGACCCGCGCCCTCGCGGTGCTGGTGAACGAGGCGGCGTGGATGCTCTACGAGGGGGTCGCGACCCGGGAAGACATCGACACCGCCCACAAGCTCGGCTTCCACCACCCGATGGGCCCGTTCGAGCTCGTAGACCTCGTCGGCCTCGACACGGCGGTTTCCATCCTGGACGTGCTCTGGGACGGTTTCCGCGATAGCAAGTACCGCGTCTGCCCGCTCCTGCGCCAGATGGTCTCGGCCGGTCGGCTCGGGCGGAAGAGCGGGCAGGGGTTCTACGCCTACCCCGGAGCGCGCCCGTGAGCCTGCTCGCCGCCGTTCTCGATCTGAGCATCCTCGTCCTCGTCTCCCTCGTCCCGACCGTCCTCTACCTTTCCTGGATCCGCCAGAGCGAGCGGTTCCGGCGGGAGGGATGGGGGACGCTCCTGCGGGCGTTCGCCTACGGGGCGTTCTTCGCGACGTTCCTGGCCGGGATCCTCGAGGCGGTCCTGGTCGGAGCCGGCACCCGGGCGAGCCAGGCGATCCCCGCCCCCGAGTTCACGTTCCTCAACGGGAACTCATCGCTCGGGGTGTTCTTCCTCGTCCTCGTCATCGCGCCGTTCGTCGAGGAGGCCCTCAAGGGATCCGGCGTCTACGTGTACCGGGACCGGATCAAGGCTCCCAGCGACGGCCCCGTGCTCGGGGCGTCCGTCGGCCTCGGCTTCGGCTTCTTCGAGACGCTGCTCTACGGCCTCGGCGCGTTCGTGATCGGCGGGCTCGTCGCCGGGATCGTCCTCATCCTGATCCGGAGCATCTCGAGCGTGCTCCTGCACGCCAGCTCCACCGGGATGTTCGGCTACGGATTCGCCCGCAGCCGCTTCCGGATGGCCGGGCCGGGAACGGGAAGCTACTACCTCCTCGCCGTCCTGATGCACGCGAGCTTCAACGCCCTCGCCTCCCTCGCCGCGATCGTCGCCCTGTTCGGCGTCACCGGGCTCTCGGTCACCGTGGCGGCCGAGCTCGGGCTCCTCGGGGCGATCGGGTTCGCCTTCGTCGCGTTCGAGCACGTCCGCTCGCTCGTCCAGTTGTCGAGGTACCCCGCGCTCGGTCCTGGCGCGGAGCGGTTCCGCCCCCGGGGGCGGACCCCCCCGCCGAAGTGACGGGCTAGCGCGGCGGTTCGGGAGCCGGGTCGCGCTTCCACGCCTTGTCCTCGATGGAGCGGTACGTCGTCTCCGCCTCGTCCGCCGGCGGGGCGGGACCGGCCTGGCCGACGTCGCGGATGCGGTTCTTGCGCAACAGCCAGTAGTGGATCCGCCAGGTCTTCCCGCGGGAGACGGTGGCGTCCTCCTCCTCGCTCGTGAGCAAGCCCTCCTCCTCGAGCTGGTAGAAGCGGTCCCGGTCCTCGCTCGAGAGCTTGTTGTCGAGGACCGTCCCGTCCGCGCCGAAGTAGCTCATCACCATCCGCGCGGTCGGGCGGGCCTCCGGCTCGGGCATCTTCCCCTTCGCGACGAGCGTGCGCTCGATGGCAAGGGCGAGCTCCGCCTCGGTGATCGACGCCATGCCTCGGGGCGGCCATCGACACCGCCGAGGATAAAGGGAGCGCGGCAGCGGCAGGGAGGCCCAAGAGGTCAAGAGCCGGTCGGGGTCCCCCGAGCGTGACCCCTGTCCCGGAATTCGATCCGACCCCCGAGGTCCAGGCGGCCGCCCGTCGGGCGCTCCCCCTCGGGCTCTGTCCCGAGTGCTTCGGGCGCCTCTTCGGCCGACTGGGGCACGGGCTCACGAACCCCGCACGGGCGGGGCGGCTCCTCGCCGCCCTGGGCGAGACCTCCCCCGGCCCCCGCGACCCGTGCCCGGGCTGCGCGGGCATCTTTTCCCGCCTCGACGTATGGATCGACCGGGCCGTGGCCGCGACGACGGGATTCGAGTGGCACCGGTTCACCTGCGGGTCGCGCTGGGAGCCCGAGATCCTCGCGGTCGAGGAGCATCGATGGCTGACGGTCGGCTCCGCCTGGGGCGAGAGCGTCCGCTCGGCGTTCAATCGGGAGTGGGGCAAGGCGCTCGCGGCCCGCACGGGAGCGGCCGGCGGGCCGGACCGGCCCGACGTCGTCTTCCTCGCCGATCTGCCGGTCGGCCGGGTGGAGGTGACCGTGCTGCCGGTCTACGTCCGCGGACGATACCGAAAGCTGGACCGGACGCTGCCCCAGACCCACTGGCCGTGCCGGCGGTGCCGGGGCCGCGGGTGCGACACGTGCGGAGGGACGGGCAAGACGTACCCGACGAGCGTCGAGGAGCTGGTCGGGGCGCCGCTGGTCGAGGCGAGCGAGGCCGAGGGGACGCGGTTCCACGGGATGGGCCGGGAGGACATCGACGCCCGGATGCTGGGGCGCGGACGCCCGTTCGTCCTCGAGCTCCTCCGCCCGCGCCGTCGGACGTTCGACCTCGAGACGGCCGCCCGCGAGGTCGGTCGTCGGGCCGAGGGACGGGTCGAGGTCGACGCGCTCTTTCCCGCCGAGGCGCCCGAGGTCGTCCGGGTCAAGGAGGCGGCCCCGGAGAAGAGCTACCGGGTGGGGATTGTCGGTCGCGTACCGGTCGCAAAAGTTAATGAGGCACTGCTCCTCGCGACGGGTCGAGCGATCGCCCAACG
>JAJZDF010000149.1 GCA_021828715.1 Thermoplasmata archaeon | reverse complement strand
CAGGAGGAAGGCGGTCAGGAACACCCCGAACGCGCCGATAAGGCCCAGCCCCCACCAGAGCGCGTCGCCGGGAGAGTAGAGGAGCAGGGGGGCATGAACGAGGGCGACGATCCCCGGCCAGCCTCCGTGGCTGACGACCCAGAGGAGGACGGTCGTCGCGAACACCGCCCAAAAGGCGAGAAAGAGCGCTGCGAGACGGAAGACGATCGGAGAGCCGGAGCGGCGGAAGGAGACCAGGAACCCGACCCCGACCCCCATCCACAGGAAGAGGGGAAGGTCGAGAAGCGCCGCCGGCGCCGTGCCCATGCTCTGCTCCGAGGGTCTACTCCAGGTCGAGCCGGCGGCGGAGCTGCTCCTCTTGGGAGGGATCGAGCTTCGCGATCTCCTCGTTCAAGTGCACGACTCCGGCCGGCCCGAACATGGTGACGACGCCGCGGAGGAGGTTGATGAGGTATTTTTGCTCGACGTCCGCGGACCGGTAGACGTACCGCTCCCCGCCGCGGCACGTTTGGCGCCGGCGCTGGACGAATCCCTTCTCGTGCAGCCGCCCCAGGATCGTGGCGACGGTCGTGTAGGCGACCCGGATGCCGCGCCCCGCGAGGGCGCTCCGAACGTCCCGGGCCGGCGCTTCGCCGAGCCTCCGCAGGGACGTCATCACTTCGGACTCCAACGGCCCGAGCACCTGCGCCTCGAAGATTTCAGCCGGGACCGGGCCTTAAGGCATGTGTCCGAGAGGCATGTACTAGTACGTACGACCCCATCGCCCGGCGGGCGGCCGTTCCCGCCGTCGCGCAAGCGCTTATGGGAGGTCCCACCTCGGGAAGACGGATGGATCCCCCCGCCGCCCCCCAAAGCGTTCTCGACCTGATCGGGCGGACGCCGGTCGTCCCGCTGCGGCGGGTGGCGGCGGGGATCCCGTACCGCCTCTTCGCCAAGCTCGAGTACTTGAACCCGGGCGGCTCGGTGAAGGACCGGATCGGGCCCGCGCTGATCGACGAAGGGGAGCGGAGCGGCCGGCTGAAGCCCGGAGGGACGATCGTCGAGGCGACGAGCGGGAACACCGGGGTCGGACTCGCCCTGGTCGCCGCCGTGCGCGGCTACCGGATCGTCGTGGTGCTCCCCGACAAGATGAGCACGGAGAAGATCCGCCTGCTGCGGGCCTACGGAGCCCGGGTCGTGGTGACCCCGAGCGGCGTGCCCCCGGACCATCCGATGAGCCACTACTCGGTCGCGCGGCGGCTGGCGAACGAGATCCCGGGCGCCTACTATCCCAACCAGTACGAGAGCCAGGCGAACGCCGAGGCCCATTACCGGACGACCGGGCCCGAGATCGACCACGACGTCGGCCCGGAGCTCCGGGCGGTCGTCGGCACGGTCGGGACGGGCGGGACGATGAGCGGGGTCGGGCGGTACTTCCGGGAGCACCGCCCTCAGGTCAAGATCATCGCCGTCGACCCCGCCGGCTCGGTGCTGGGACCGTATTTCCGGGACCGGGCGCTCGCGCCGTCGACCCCGTACCTGGTCGAGGGGATCGGCGAGGACATGGTCCCGAAGTCGATCCACCTCCAGTACCTCGACGAGTTCGTCGAGGTGAACGACCAGGAGTCGTTCCAGATGGCGCGACGGCTCGCGCGCGAGGAGGGGATGTTCGTCGGCGGATCGTCCGGCTCGGCGGTCGTCGGCGCCCTCCGGTGGCTCGCCCGTCGGCCGATCCCGGAGGGATCCGCGGTCGCGGTGATCCTTCCCGACTCCGGGGACCGGTACCTCTCCAAATTCTATTCGGACGACTGGATGCGGGAGAAGGGGCTGCTCGACGTCGGGGCGACCGCGCGGGCGCTGCTCCAGCGCAAGACCACCGCCGCGCTCGTGGCGGCCGACCCGACGACCGTCCTCCAGGACGCGCTCCACCTGATGCGCCACCACGGGATCGGCGCGATGCCGGTCCTCTCCGGGTTCCAAAACCTCGGCAGCGTCCAGGAGGAGGAGATCCTCCGACGCAGCCTGGCGGACGAAACGTCGCTCCTCCGTACCGTCCAATCGGTCCTGACCCCGCCGTTCCCCGAGGTATCGGCCGACGCCCCCGTCTCCGAGATCCTGCACCGGATGCGGGAGGCGGGCGTGCTGCTGGCACGGGACGCGGCGACCGGCGCGGTCGTCGGCGTCCTGACCCGGCACGACGTCGTCGGCTTCCTCGCCGAACAGGGAGGGGAGCATGCGGTTTAGCACCCGGGTCATCCACGACGGGCAGCCGCCGGACGAAGCGACCGGCGCCGTGACGCCCCCGATCTACCTGTCGAGCACGTTCCAGCAGGAGGCCCCCAACGTCCACCGCGGGTACGTCTACAGCCGCTCGGGCAACCCGACCCGGGCGTTCCTCGAACGGGCCCTGGGGCGGCTCGAAGGAGGGGCCGGGGGCCTCGCCTTCTCCTCGGGGCTCGGTGCCCTCGCGACGCTGTTGGAGTCGCTGCCGTCGGGAAGCCGAGTCGTCTGCGTCGACGATGTCTACGGCGGGACGTGGCGTCTCTTGGAACATCACCGCCGCCAGTTCGGGCTGCGCGTCGACTACGCCGACCTCGCGACCCCGTCCGTCCGGGACGCGGCCCTGGAGGGGCGCGCGGACGTCGTCTACGTGGAGAGCCCGACGAACCCGCTGCTCCACCTGGTCGACCTGCGAACGGTCGCCAAGCGCGCCCGGGCGATCGGCGCGGTGACGGTGGTCGACAACACCTTCGCGACCCCCGCGCTCCAGCGGCCGATCGAGTTCGGCGCGGACGTCGTGCTCCACTCGACCACGAAGTACCTCGGGGGCCACTCCGACGTGGTCGGCGGAGCGCTCGTCCCCCGGCAGGCGGAGCGCCTCGAGCGGCTCGCCTGGTTGCAGAATGCCGTCGGCGCGGTCCCGTCCCCGTTCGACTGCTATCTGGTCGTGCGGGGCCTTCGGACGCTCGCGGTCCGGATGCGCGCCCACGGAGAGAGCGCCCGCGCCGTGGCGGAGCTGCTGGACGGCCATCCGAAGGTCCGAACCGCCCACTACCCCGGGCTCCCCTCGCACCCCCAGCACGCGCTCGCCCGCCGGCAGATGAGCGGCTTCGGCGGGATGGTCAGCGCGGATCTTCGG